>NZ_CAURPW010000002.1 GCF_963526985.1 uncultured Campylobacter sp. | reverse complement strand
AGAAAACGCAAAAGAAAAAACGGTGCTAAAAACCCTAAATAAGATAAAAGAAAAATACGGCAAAAACTCCATCCTAAGAGCCATCGACCTGCTACCCGAAGCCACCGGTCGAGATAGAAACAAAAAGATAGGAGGGCACAAAAGCGGTGAATAAGGACAGAGCCAAAATCTTTAGCTCGTTTAATCCTCTCTCTACCCTAGAAAAAGCCCTAAAGGCGCAGGAGCGAGAAAAGAGCGAAAAGCTAGATCTAGACGAATCAAAGATAGAAGAAAATCTAAATAAAATAAGCAAACTAAAGCCCGCCGACAAGGTAAAAATCACATACCATGACGGGCAGGGCTACGCGAATATAGAGGGGCTAGTCTCAAGCGTAAATTTGATGGATAAAAGCCTAACGGTAGTGAAGACGAGGGTTAAATTTGACGATGTTTACGCGGTTGAAGTCGTTTTATAAACGGCGATTTTATATTTATGCTTCGTAGGACCGCTTTTGGAAGATGAACAACTTTGAAATTTTAGACAAGATACCGTCTAGCGCTTGCCGTGAGGCGCGAAGCGTTTGCGAGAATTTAGGCGCCGAAGATAGGTGTGAGGCGAAATATAGCTTTGAAGAAACGAGGGCACTTTAATGGCATTTGCGAAAGCTTGGCGCGCGGTTATAAAAAGTTCTTTTGGATAAATTCGCGGCAAAGCCTAAGAAGCGCTAAATTTATCGCCCAAGATAGCCTTAATAAAGTAACGGCTTAAGCAAGAGGCATTTATCCGCAAGGATAAAAGCTAGCAAAAGGTAAACTGGCCGGTTCGGCGGTTAGGAGATTGCAGGTCTAGCGGCGGTAGGGCGAGATTTGCGCTTGGTTGCGGATTTTTGGATTTATTTTGAGTCGTTTAAATTTGCGAGATTAAGCCAAGCGCCAGGATTAGCAAGAAGCGCTCTCCGGCATTAAATTTAGTCGCTCTAAATTTAAATAAGCTTGGATGGGTGTCCGTAAATTTAGCCGCTTTTCGCTGCCTTTTCGCGCTTAATAGGGCGCGGATTAACAGGGCGTCTACTGATTTTTGCGGCTTTGCTAAATTAAATCCAAATTTGCGCTTCGTTGCGGCTTTGTTTTTGCGCGTCCGAGCGTTAAATTTACGGCCGAATTTAGGCGTATTTTCAAGGCGGATTAAAGCGCTAAAAACCCGCCTTTCGTATCCGCCAAGGCTAAAACCACGCCGAACTCGCGCCTAACATTACTCCCAAAGGCTCCTTATCCAGATCAAAAATTCGTCCCTAGGTTCGTCGTCGTCCATATCTGCAGGCGTCGCGACCTCAAGCGCCGTTTGCGGGATCGTCGTTTTAAAGCGCTCCCGCACCCACCGCCTAAACGGCTCGTTTGGATGTACGAAAAGCTCGTCTTCGTTGCTATTTGGCGGCGAGCTAAAAGCCTCGCCCCAGCATATCTCGTCGTATCCTATCGCAAGCAACCGTAAAAAATCAAGCCCGTTACGAGTCAAAACGCAAGTCATCGTCGAACCCGAACCGGAACCCATGTGTACTATCTTGGTTTCGCCCGCATCATCCATCCATAGCGCGCACATCGAGCCGTCTTTGCCGCTACTTGCAAATACGCAAAGCCTATTTTTTATCTCTGCGTCTAGCTCGCGCTCTTTGCCGTAAAACCAGTAGCTAAGCCCCAGATCACTACTCTCCGGCTCGCCGGCGAAAAACGAGATATCCGTGCCGCCCTCGCGCTCATCCTCACCCCAGCTCTGCTTCAGCCGATCCTGCGGGTATAGATAGCCGCGCCTGCGCCCATCCTCGTCGCTCGCAAAACCGTTTGCCTCTATCCACGTATAAAGCGCCTCGATCTCGCTTGGTACTCGCATACCCTGCGGCAACGCCTCGCGTAGCTGCTTTAGTAATAAATTTTCCATTTTTCTCCTTGCGCGCGAATTTGCTAGGCGACTTTACGATTTTTCGGCTAAATTTAGGCATTTACCGCGTTATTATCTTGCCTTGGTAAACCGTATTTTAAAGCCCTCGCACGCTAAATTTAGCTTTATATTGATTTTTAAATTTATGGCGCTTGCCGTGAGTCTTATTTTTAGCTCAAATAAAAAACCAAGTTAAATTTAGCGCAAAATTTGACGTAAAACCTCTCAAATCCGCCGCTAAATTTTGCGTTTTACCGCGGCGCTACTCTTTGGCTTTGAGGCAAGCCTGCAAACCGCGCCGTTAAAATCAAAATTTCGTTTTAAATTTCCCCGTTCCCGCCCTCGGTATCGCTAGATCAGCATTAGGTAGTTACATTGCGCAGTCACATTGCCCCTGTAAATTTACTGAAAATAAATCGTAAAAGGGGTGCGCCGTTTCCGCGAGCGCTATTAATTCCGTTACAGGGAAGGTTTTTCATGCTCGCCTCTTGCGATACTTACCCGAAATTTTAAATTTTACGCCCTTAGCTTTCGATCAGATCGGTCTGCCAGTTTGCTCCTTGCAGCGTCGTGTCGAGTTGCCTGATCTGTTTAGCTAGCTCATCCACCTGCTTTTGCAGCGCCGCGACGTCCACCGTGCTTAAAATTTTAATCTCGCTGCGCGAATAAATTTCCACCTTTTGAGCGGCAGCTTGCGCAAAAGCCCGTAATGCGCCCGCTTTTAGCGTGAGTACGTCGCGCTTGGCGATCAGCTCGGTTAGGCTTTTGCCGTCCGCCTTTGCGGTGCAGTTGGTTAAATTTATCCGAACGATTAATCGCTCAAGCTCGCTTGTGAGCGCGTCCAGCTCGGCTAGCAGCGCCTTTGGCTCTTCGCTAGGCTTTTCTCCCTCTTGCACCTTTGCGTTATCCGCAAGCCTTGATTTTAACTGCTCGATACGTTTTTGTATGTCGGCGCGCAATATCAGCGCCTCGGCTAGTTTCATTTTCGTCCTTTTTAAAATTTATTTGCCGCCGCCAAGCTGCCTATCCCGGCCGTAATGCGGCGAATACGGGCCATAAAGCAAGCAGTCGCGGCAGTCGGTGCTAAACAAAATCGCGTCCGCGCGCGCCGAGAGGTCAAAGCTAGCGTCCGAGATTGAGTCTGCGATCTGTTTAACTAGCGCGGAGACTAGCATGCCGATGAGATCGCCCCCGCCTCCGCCCGAGTCGTTTGCCGCCGCGGCGCTTTTTTGCCAGAGTACGGCGCCCGTGTTTAGATCCACTAGAGTCGCTGCTACGCTCACGCGCGTGACGCTATTAAGGAGCATATACGAGGTGCCGTAGTCTGCGACGTTGAGGTAGAGCGCGGCATCGGCGCCGAATATCTGCTTTAGCTTGTACGTAGAGATCTGCGCGATCTCGCCTGCGTCGTAGATGCCGTTGTTTTTAAAGGTCTCGTTTACGAGCGCGGGCGAAAATACGTAATACCCCGCCTCGCTAAGCGGATAGAGCGCGTTTGCCAGCACCGCTGCGGAGGCCTTTATCTCGGCTGAGTCGCTGGTGGGCATCATGACGACGATCGAGCGAGGCTTGGTGTGTAAAAACGCCGAATAGTCGTAAACCTCGGGCTGCGAGCCTGCGCACGCTCCAAGAAACAGCACCGCAAACGCGCCAAGAAGCGCCGATTTTATTTTATTTTTCATTTTGGCTTCCTTTTGCGGTCTTGCTCGTTTTGGCTGGTTTTGTTTGCTTGTTTTTCAAATTTTGCTTGCTCGTCTGCTCGCCTAAATTTGAGCCTTTGTCGCTTAAATTGGGCTCGCTTGCGCCTGATTTTTCCTTCGTCTGCTCGCTTAAATTTGCCTCGGTTTTGCCCGCTGCGCCCCGAGTTTTGCTATTTTGGTTTAGCAAAAACATCGCGTAGTCGCGCGACTCGGGGTAAAGCTCGGCTTCCTTTTCGACGTAGGCTTTAAATTTAGCTCCGTTTCCTTGCGAAAGATAGAGTAAGCCTAGATGCGCGTGTAGTCCGGGCGGGACTTTGGCTGCTCTTTGATAGGCTTTTTGCAGGCTCTGCTCGAGTGCGGCGATCTGAGCGCCCGCGTCGCCCTCTTCGGTTAGGTACTCGTAGACCGAGCTCGTGTAGGCGCCGTCCCAGTAGTATAGCTGTCTAGGCGAGTCGTCCGCGCAGCCAGAGAGCAGCAGGGCGGCGGCGGAGACGAGCGCGAAATTGGCTAGCATTTTAAAGCACAAAATTTATCCTTATTTCGCGTTAAAAGCGCCGCTTTCAAGTCCGCGCGTTAGGTTGTTTACAGCCTCGATGATGGCTAGGCTTAGCACCTTGCCGTTTAGCGTCGAATCATACCCCGCGCTTCCGCCAAAACCCAGTACTTCGCGGTTTGAGAGCTCGTATTCGCCAGCGCCCTGAGCGGAGTAGACCACCTCGGAGTTTTTCACGTCCACGACGTTAAGATTTACCTTCGCGTAGGCGGTTTGGGTTTTACCTTTGCCAAGTATGCCAAAAAGCTGATGATCGCCCGTAGTTTTACGGCCAAACTCCGTCACGTCGCCCGTGATGACGTATCTTGCGCCCTTGATGTTTTGCGCCTCTTTGTTTAGCGCGCTTTCTTCTTTGATGGCGCGCATGTTGCTGCGGTCAAGCACCGAGAAGCGCCCGCTTTGCTGTAAATTTGAGATGAGGATGGTTTGGGCTTGGTTGCCTAGCCTGTCCTCGCCGTCTGAAAATACGCCGTTTTGGTATGATGACTGGTTGCTAAAGCGGCCGATAGAAACGGCGATCTTTTGTCCTTGATAGGCGGCGCTTGGAGTTTGGACTTTGGGCGTTTCGACTACGCGAGAGCTCTCCGTCGCGCAGCCCGTTATCAGCATCGCGGCGCACGCGGCTAGTAAAAATTTTACGTTAGTTTTCATGTCGCTCCTTCAAATTTTGATTTGCGTTATTATCTTATCTGTTTTATGCTTAAAAATAGGTACCGCAATCGCCCGTCCGTAAAATCTTTGCATGGCTAATCTTTGCGTTAGCTAAAACGCTTTTTTAGATTGTTAAAAGCTAGTTCAAGAGCCTTTACTTCATACCCAAGCTCTTCTATGACCTCTTTTCTAAGATTCAAGTTCTCGGCTATAAAATCAGAAAATTTTAGCGATAGAACAAAAACGTCTTCGCTACTAAAGCGATATTCGATATCCTCAAACGTAAAAACTTTTGCCGAAAATTTAATGTCCGCCCAAGCTATCCTTTTTACTTTTAAAAATCCATTTTGAAAATAAACGGCTTTTGTCGTAATTAGGGCGTTTTTAAAGATGATAAGCGGCAACTCTATCGGTAGTTCGTTTCTTTTTAGTTCGAGTTTGTGTCGTTTTAAAAATTTATTCGCCGCCTCGAATAAGCTATAATGGCTATTGCGTTTGGCCTCATTAAAATGCGAAACGCAAGCGTAAAATACTTCGAATAATATACCGCTTGACGAATCTTTATATAAAGTATCGTCGCCTTCAAGCGTAGTAAACGGCGTTACGATGTCTTTTTCGGTTTCGCTAAACAGATAATCGGTCTCTAAATTTCTAAACGGAGCGTAAAATTCCTCATAAAAAATATTTAGAATTTGCGTAAAATCCTGAGTATTTAAGCCGAGTTTGGCGCACTCTCCTTCGTAATATTTTCTCTTTTTCTCATAAAGCTCTTTTTGCTCGCCGGTTTCATTTTTGTCTAGGCGCTTTTCTAGAATAGGAATCAGCTTTTCTTTCGCATTCTCTATGCTGTTCTCCCAGATGCCGCTCATTTGAAATATATCGTAAGGAAGCGTTAGGGCGTTATAAACGAGCCTAAGATTGCTTGTCGTTTCATAGTCGTCTTCGTCATCCTCTCTTTTCTCAAAGCTGTTTTTGTATAGCTCTCCAAGCATAAAGCTGGCGATAAATTCGTCCCAGCCGTTAAATTCGCTAAGAATTTTTTCACCGTAGAAATTTACAATTTTTTCATATTTTTTTTGCTTCAAATATAAATCCTTAAAGCCGATTATCGCCAATGCTATTATGGATGCGTAATCGTAAGCTCTTATGTTTTGTTTTTCGCAAAAGGCGAGTATATCGCTCGTATCGGCGCAAAATTCGATAAATTTGCGTAAATTTTCATTTTTATAAAAATCCTCGGCTATTTGCATAAATTCGGCTTTTTTGTCGGCAAAGTCATCTTCGTTAAAATCGTCTTTATCAAAGGATACGCCGAAATTTTTAAACTCTTTTTTTATCTCCTCATCGGTTAAAATTTGATTAAACCCATCAAAGCTTAGCGTCTCAAGCTCGTCTCTTATTTTATATAAAAAGTTAAATAAAATGCATTCGTAAATATGCTTGTCCAGCTTTTTTATATAGTCCATAACATCTTCTTCTAAAACTACTTGGTAAGTTTCTCGCAGCGCGTTTGGGGATCTGTAAAAACCACTCTCGTAGTCCTCGGAAATACAAAAAAATCGCTCTTTTAACAGCTCCTTGCAAAAGAAAACGTTCTGCAAATCATACGCCTTAAGAGGAAAAGCGAAAATATTGTTGAGGTTAAAAACCTTATTCATTACATTGCTCCTTAAATTTATTTTTAATAACTATTATTGCGCCGAGTTTACGATTTATAACGATAGCGCAAAATAAATCAAACCGCGTCATAAGCCGTAAATCGCTGTCAAATTTGATGTGTTTTGCGCTTAAATTAAACTCAAATTTGGCCCGTGTCAAATTTGCCCGAGACGTCGCGCGTTAAAATTAAAATTTAGCTTGAAATAACGCCGAATTTGCCGCTAAGTAAAATTTAAAATCGGCGCCGACAAGTCTAATCTATCAAAATCGTCGTTTCGCGAAAGTCGAATTTGATCCAAAGCAAATCCGCAAGCGGGCGGAGTCGCTTACAAAATCTCCGCCTCTTTGCTTGCGTTTACCGAGCTTAGCGCGATGCGGTCGCCGGGTTTTAGCTCGCTTAGATTTACGGTTTTGCCGTCCTTTTGCACTCGGACGAAATTTGAAATCTGCGCGAAAAACGACTCTTGCTGCGCATATGCGGCGCGAGCTAGTCTTAGCACGTTTTCAAATTTGAGTAGCTTAGTCTGCGCGGCGGCGTCTAAAACCTGCCTTAAATTTAGCAAAATTTGCTCTTTTCGAGCGATCTTTTGCGTGAGGCTCGCCTGAGAAAATCTCGCTCTCATCATCGCTAGAGCGTTAAATTTACGCTCCCAAACGCGCACGAAAGCCGCGTTCGCCGCCTCGCTTAGCCTATCTATGCTTTGCATTAGCTCGCCCGCATCGGGCAGTAGCTCAGCCATCGCAGCGCTTGGGGTCGGAGCGCGAAAATCAGCCGCAAAGTCGCTGATCACGTAATCAATTTCGTGCCCAACGGCCGAGATCACGGGCGTGCGCGTAGCATAGATCTCGCGGGCTAGATTTTCGTCGTTGAAGCACCACAGATCCTCTCTGCTACCGCCTCCTCGCGCCAGCACGATCGCATCCGCGCCGCTGGCATCAGCTCTTTTTAGGGCGCGTATGAGCGAGGCGGGCGCGGTTTCGCCTTGCGTTAGCGAATTAAAAACTATGATTTCTGCCAGCGCCCAGCGCTGCGAAGCGATACGTAGCATGTCTTGCAGCGCGGCTGATGTTTTTGAGGTAATAAGCGCGATCTTGCGCGGAAATTTGGGTAGCGGTTTTTTGCGCGAGATATCAAAAAGCCCTTCGCTCTCAAGACGCGCTTTTAGCTGTTTAAACGCAAGCTCGAGCTCGCCCTCGCCGCTAGGGCGTATGAGGGTTGCTATAAACTGATAGCTGCCGCTTGGCGAGTAGAGCGAAATTTTGCCGTAGAGAGCGACTTTCATACCGTCTGCGACGTCAAATTTGAGCTTGGCGGCGTTAAATTTATAAATGACCGCCGAGATCGCGGCCTTTTCGTCTTTTAGCGTGAAGTACCAGTGGCCCGAGCCGTGCCTCACTAGCCGCGAGATCTCGCCCTCTACTTCGACGTAGGAAAACGTCGTCTCAAGCAGCGTTTTGGCCTGCTCGTTTAGCTCGCTGACGCTTAGCACTCACGGGCCTTTTGCGCGATGAAAAGAGTAGAGATATCCATCGAAAAGCTCTTACAAAGGCGCATCTCAAAGCCCGCGCTAGCAAGTTCGTCCGCAAAGCTAGCCGCGTCTAAAAAGCCCTCGATCGAGCTTGGCAGGTACTCGTAGGCTTCCTGATTTTTGGAGATAAAGCCGCCTATTTTAGGCAAAATTTTACTTAGATAAAAGTCGCGAACGTCGGTTAAAAGCCCGCTTTTCTTGCGTTTGGTAAACTCAAGCACCACGGCATATCCGCCCGTTTTTAGCACTCTGTTAAACTCTCTTAGCGCGGCCTCACGCTCGACCACGTTTCTGATACCGTAGCTGATGCTAAGAACGTCCACCGAGCCGCTATCAAGCGTCGTTTGCGTCGCTAGCGCCTCGATAAATTTAAACTCGGGGAATTTTTGCTTAGCGACTGCTAGCATGCCGCTTGAGGGATCGACGCCGATTAGATTTTCGATTTTTGCGTTAAACTCGCCCGCCGTCTTTTGCCAAAAGCCCATCATATCGCCAGTGCCGCATGCGACGTCTACGATGTTTACGCTTGAGTCTTTGAAATTTGACAGAACCGTTTTGCACGCGATCTTGCGCCAGCTCACGTCCGCGCCCATGCTCAGCACGCGGTTTGCTAGGTCGTAGGTGGGCGCGATGTCGTTAAACATCTGAACTATTTTTTCTTGTTTTTCCATTTTTTCTCTTTTAGATATAGTAGATTTTTAAGCTGCGCGAAAGCTTTGTAAGGCTTTTTAAAATTTTAGGTTTTGAGTCCAAAATTTCGCTTCGTAGCTCGTATATTTTTTTGTAAATTTTAGCTTGGAGTTTGTCTATGCGCTTTTGCTCGGCGCCGCTTTTTACGTGTGCGAGCAGGCCTAGCCAGACGTCGGCGTCTTGAAGCGAGCCAAAAACTTCTTGTAAAATTTTGGTCTTTTTAAAGCACTTTTTAGCCGTAGGGAAGCCAAAACCGCCGCCGAAAATCTCGCTTAAGTATCTTAGCCTTTTTATCTCGATGCGGCACTTGTGAAACTGCGCGTTCTCGGTGGTTTGGCTCAAATTTGAGAGAGATTTTTTAAGGCGTAAAATTTGAGCTCGCATGGATTTTGCGACGAGTTTTTTTATCGGCACGTCTCCTAGCTCGCCTTTAAAAAAGCCGCTTCCCTCGCGTAAAAATACCTCCCAGTCGCGCAAAATTTCGCTTGTTTCGTCGCTTTGTAGCTCGGCTTGGACACTTTTGGCTAGGGTTTTGCTTAAAATTTCCAGCTCGCTAGCTAGCGTTTCAAAGCCTTTTTGCTTTTGCAAAAACTCGCAAAATACGTCTATATCGCGTTTTTGGTTAGTTAGCTCGGCTAGTTTTTTAAAATTTAGCAAAAAATGCCGCGCCGTTTTGCGGTCGAAAACTGGAGTGAAAATTTTGAGCAAAGAGCGGGTTTTACGCAAATTTATGCGGATCTGATGCAGTGCCTCGGCGTCGCTAGAGTTTGCGTACTCGTTTAGGTGCTTGCTAAGCAGCGTAAGTATCTGAAAAAACACCGTCCGCATCGCATCCATTGCGCCGATGTAGCTCGGTAAATTTAACTCCAGCTCGGGACTATTTTGTAAAATCTCAATGCTCTTTTGCGCGTCGAAACTGCCCTGCGGCAAGCCAAAAAGCGCTAAATTTTTATTTTTATAGCGTTCGTCTTCCGTGACTTCGCTGATTACGTGCGCGGCGATAAACTCGGGCAGGCTAAACTCCGCCGCCTCGCGCTCGCTAGCAAACTCGGCCTCTAAAGTAACAAGTCCCTCCAAAGCGCCGTGAAAAATATCGACGTTGCAGGCGGCGCCCTCAAGCTTAAATAGAAATCTCGTCTTTTTTATAGGAGCGGAGACTGCGTTTTTTAGGGCTTTTTTAAAGCTTTTGGCGTCCGTTTCGCTCTCGTTTTCCTCGCGCGCTAGGCCGATGCCTGATTTTTGCGCGATCGTAAAAATGCCCGAAGCCTCGCGATATCTAATCTCCTCAAGCGGAGTGATTTTGACATAAATTTGCGTCACTTCTTTTTGCTCGGTGCCGATGTCGCGGGCCTTTAGCTCGTTTATGACGGCGGCGTCACGCAGGATAAATTTACGCTCGATCTCTATCAAATTTCGCTCCTTAATATGAAAAATTGTATCAAAAGGTAGCTTAAAGTGTAAAATTTGCGTCCTTTTGCCGCTGACCTTGCGACGTGAAATGATTTTTTAACGCAAATAACGCTAAAATCAGCTCAAATTTGAAAGGAGTTTGGATGAATAGAAAGCTAAATTTTAGCGCGGGACCTTCGGCTCTGCCCCTTAGCGTGCTTGAGCGCGCGCAAAACGAGCTCACGGACTATCAGGGCAAGGGCTTTTCGATAATGGAAATCAGCCACCGAAGCAAGATTTTTGAAGAGGTGCACTACGGCGCGATGGCCAAGGCGCGCGAGCTATACGGCATCGGCGAGGAATTTGACGTGCTATTTTTGCAAGGCGGCGCGCATTTGCAGTTTGCGATGATACCGCTAAATTTAGCCGCCAAAGGCGTCGCGCAGTATGCCGACACGGGCGTCTGGACGAGCAAGGCGATCAAAGAGGCCGCAAACGTCGGCGCAAGATACGAAGTGGTCGCTAGCAGCAAAGAGACATCCTATGACCGCATCCCCGAGGTCAAATTTGATGACGCCGCCGCATACGGCTACGTCTGCACGAACAACACCATCTACGGCACGCAGTACCGCGCGCTGCCTCGCTCTAAAGCCCCGCTAGTCGTCGATGCGTCGAGCGATTTTTTCTCGCGGCCGGTTGATTTCACGGACGTGGGGTTGCTCTACGGCGGCGCGCAGAAAAATGCCGGCCCAAGCGGCGTAACCGTCGTCATCATCCGCAAGGACCTGCTAGAGCGAGCCTGCATGGAGCGCACTCCGACGATGCTTCGCTACGATACGCACGCTAGCGCCGCGTCGCTATACAATACGCCGCCGACATTTGGTATCTATCTGCTAAATTTGACGCTGGGCTGGGTGCAAGAGCAGGGCGGTCTAGTGGGCGTAAACCGGATCAACGAGCAAAAGGCGGCGCTGCTTTACGGCGCGATCGACGGTTCGGGCGGCTTTTATAAAGGTCACGCGCAAAAAGATAGCCGCTCGCTGATGAACGTTAGTTTCACTATCGCAAACCGCGAGCTGGAGGCAGCCTTTATCGCCGAGTCCGAAAACTCGGGTATGCTGGGCCTAAAAGGACACCGTCACGTAGGCGGCATCAGAGCTTCGATATATAATGCTGTGAGTATCGAAAACGTGCGGACTTTGGCTGAGTTTATGAAAGAATTTGCGAGGAAAAACGGGTAAATTTGGCTGGACGCGTCGCGCGAGTTTGGCTTTGCTTCGGGTAAATTTAAGCCCGCGGCTAAATTCGGCGGTGCGTCAAATTTTTGCTTTTTGCACAAATTTAAGCGGCTTTGGCTTGAGGGGCAGCCGCTTAAATTTACTTTGAGTTTACGGCGAGCTGATTTTAAATTTACCTAGTTAAATTTAGCTCGCGCCCGCCTTTTGTTATACATTTTAAATTTGACCGCGTGAAGCGAAATTTGGAGAAAATTTGAGAAACTACGACGAAAATCCGATAATCATAAACGACTACGGCGCGCTGTTTTTGATGGGATATTATATTATTCTTTACTCGATTATCGTTTTTGTATTTGCTTTTAGCGACTATGGGCTTTTATACCGCATTTATCTTATTGCTTTGCCTGCATCTTTTTTATTATTCTGCCTATACAATACATACGTTTTCGCGCCGCGAGTTTTTAAACAAAAACCGAGCTTTTTTAGATTTTCTAGCGAGCAAATTTATCATATAGAGTATGTCTACGTAAACAAAGTAGAGAGCGAGGAGAAAATCGCCCTCGTAAAAGACGTGGAAAAGGTCTATTTTTGCGTTATCAGCGAGCTTGATAGCAGATACGGCAGATTTCACTTTTTTACCCCGTATCAGCTCTATAAAAAGTCCTCTATCGGCGTGCATTTTAACAAAACGAGAGACTTTATAAGATATCTTTTGGTTTATTTGATATTTGCGCTGCCGTTTAAAATCTATAAACTCAAAAAATCGGGCGAACCGCTATGGCTACTGCGTAAAAATTTCGTCATCAGGATGAAAAATAGAAATTATTTTTTGGTAAATTGCTATAGCAGAGATGATTATTTTGAGCTGTTGCGGTATTTTCGGGCAAACAAAATCCCCGTGGAGGACAAGACGAAATTTATGCCGCAAGCTCAAAGGTCCGCGATATTTTTCGAGGATAAACACGAGGTCTGGAGCGACGATCCAAACGATACGGAAATACCAAAAGACGATTGGAAGCGTAAGATGAGGCGGTTTTTTAGTTTAGAGTAAATTAGGCTTGAGATTTTTGTCAAATTTACATATAAATTTGCTTTTGGTTCGCCGCTAAAATTTAACTACGTTTAGCTAAATTTACATATCTATTTTTAAACATAAACGCGCAGACAAGAAGATTTTTGAAATTAAAAAGTATTTAATTAAGCAAAAAAACTATTTTATAAATGTATAATAAATAAAAATAGGAAAGAAATATGGAAAAAGAAAAATACGAAGAAAACTTAGAGTATGAATTTGATGAGGAATACGACAAGGAATTATACGACGTGATGCGTATAGAGACTGCCGACGGTAGCGGAGCATATATAGAGATAGTCATGCCCAAAACGCTTCTTAGCGTAAAAAGAGCTAAATATATCGGCGGGTTATTTGAGATTTTGTTTCAAATCGTTATGCTTAGCGCATCTGTTTATTTGACGTTAATCGGTAATAATTATTCGTTTATCGGTATATTAGGTATTTTTTATTTTATAAAAATTTACTTTTATTCGTATTCTATAAAAAAGATATCCTGCTACGATAGTTTTTTAAGTATTTATTATTCGTTTAGAGAAAGAAGCGTAGATTATGAAGAAATAAAATACGTTAAAATTATAAATAAATATATGATTATAAAAACCGTCAATTCCGTATTTTATTTTGCAAGAGTTAATTTATCGTTATTTAATGCTGGCGATATTAAAAATTTGGAAGAGTTTTTAATCAACAAAAACGTAAAGATAATGAAGCGATAAATTTAAGCGTAGATATGCCAGCAAAAGGCGAAAAGTTTCTTAGATTTGCGATGTTTACGGTTTATATCGTACTTGCATTTTTTGCGGCGCTGTTGGTCGCCGGATGCTATTTGTATTATAGTTTTGCGCCGAATTTACCGGTACCTATGGGCGTTTTGAGCGAAATTTTAGGCGGCGTATTGATCGGTATCGCGATATTTCCTTCTCAATTTTACTCCGTAAGGCTTGATTTATGTGGAACGCCTAGATATGCGAATTTTAGTTTTAGTAAATTTATAATGGTAATCTTCGTTTTTCCTATCGTATTCGGAATTTTATTTGATATTTGGCTTTTATTAAAAATAATAATGTTTATAAAGCATTATATAGATCGCTTTGTTATTTTTGTAGATAACGAATGCGTCGCAAGCGCCGTTCGAATGCTTGAGGCGGCAGTAGTTATGATATTTACCGTCAAATATTTAATATATTATTTTTTATTATATTTTTTACTGGATATTGTTAAGTATAAATTTAATCATTCGCCTTCAAATGCTATGAAAGTTTAAATTTGGCTTAAAGTAGCCGTTTGCAGTCTTTTCTCGCGCCTGCGCCTTAGGATTTGAAAGGCCTCAAATACGAGTTTAGCCGCCAAAACCGCGATAAAAATATGTCTAAAGACATAAATTTTGCCTAAAATTTTATGTTTTTTAACGAGTTTTAGCGCGAGCGATTTAAACGCCTGCATGGGTTTTGATTTTAACTCGCCGACTAACTTATCCTTTATCTCGCAAAGCAAGGCTAGGGCGACGTCTTTTGCGTATTCTTGTATCTTGGGCGAGGGGCGTTTTAGCGGTTGTGATTTTTGCGCGGCGCCGTAAATTTCATCTAGTTTTCGCATAAAATTTTGCCGCGCGTCTTTACCTTTTAGTATTTTTTTGCCGGCTTGGCTTATCTCGTATATCCCGCGTCCGGTTTTTACGACTAGCCTTTGCGGCGGCGGCAAATTTAAAATCGCTGCACTTGCGGCTAATGCATTTATGAGTGCGTCGGCTTTGCTTTGCGAGGCGTTTATGCTTTTTGCTAAAAACGCCGTTATTTCCTTTCTGCTCGCCTTTTTTCTATCGTTTAAAAACTGCGCCGTTAAAAATAATCCTTGATAATCCATTGCAAAAACTTTCATATTATATTAAATTGAGAATTATACTTAAAATATATCAAAATAAAATAAAATCTGAAAATATTTTGGTTTTATCACGGTAAAATTAAGTTAAGGCTTTTTTGACTTAAAGTTACGAAACGGCAAACGGATTTGGGCCGAATTGTCGTTTTAAAGCCCGTAAAATAAGAAAATGTGGGTTTTTGCGGCGCTTTGTTATAATTGGGATTTACGGTGCGCGGCAGCTATAAATTTAGGACAAAATACCGTAAGCATCCGTTTTAAGCTTACTTTTTAGCGCGCAAATACGCAAAATCAAGGCGGTAAAATCGTTAAATTTTCATCCGAGTAGATAAATTTAGGCTATTTCGCGCTTGGTGTGGATGAAAATCATAAAACATTGCGCGCGTACGAGCCGTGCAAGCAAACTGGCACAAACCGCCGCATATAAATTTGGCTGCGATTAATAGCAAAAAATCTTACAAAGAGCGTTTTGGCGAAGCTGCGGGGCTTTAAAGAGCAAAACCTAAGGCTAAAAATAGCTTGGGCGCCTAGATTTGCGGCGTTTATAAATTTAACCGCTAGCAAACGAAAAATCGCCGTTATGCAAGCTAAATTTAACTCAAAATAGCCAAATCAGCGCGCGATTGATTTTCCGCTTAAATCGCGTCATTTAAATCGCCGCCAAAAGCTTTTTGCAACCGAAATTTAGCTTTTACCGCAAGAGCGAGTTTTGCGGCTCTGCTTGCTTTAGGCGCGCTACGAGGGTAAATTTAAGCCAAAAAAGCGTCTTTAAGAATGCGTATTTATTAATGCGTTTAATTTCGCGTCTAGCCTCTTTTTGCTTGAGTAGATTAAAGCCCAAAGTCCGGTCTTAGTGCCGATGGTTTAGGCTAAACGGCCGCAAGCTAAGGCAAAACGCGCTAAATGCGGCTTGCGGTTAAACCGTCCAATTTAGACGCCAAATTTAGTCGTTAGATTGCTTTTTGCGGATGATTTTAAAACCCAAAGTCCTTAAATTTAGCTTGCGATTTTAAACTATCTCGCGCATTTTTTAAATTTAACCCGCAAAATTTAACGCGGACACGCAGCTTTAATCTAAACGCTTAAATTTAATTTACGAAAAACTTCTGCGCAGGTTCTTTGCTTTCAAATGGCTTCACACAAATTTCGCGCTCGCCGATTTTAGCTCGCACCGCGGCGTCTTTATCCGTCTTGGTATAAGCAAGCGCCAACCGCACGGCAAACTCGAGATCAGACTCGTTAAATTTAGCCTCCACGAGACTAGTCGCGCCCACGACGCCCTCGTCAAATTTGATCTGCGTAAATTTCGGATTATTTAGAGCTAGAAGTTTGGCGTTGTCGTTTTCGTCGCGGCCGATGACCATTTTGGTGCCGTTTGCCAGGCGCAGATGCCGCCCGATACGCAGCAGCTGCATATCCGCGCTAGTCATATTGGGGTCAAATTTGATGAAATCTTTGATTTTATTTGAAAAGCTCTCGATCGTGAGCAAGCATCCGCCGCCTGGCGTCTCAAATTCGCTAAAGCCAAATTCCTTGGCAAGCGCGAGCTGTCTTTTGCGGTCGCGTCCGCTGATGCCTAGCAGCTTACTGCGATCGACCCAGCCTTCGCGCTCGGGCTTTGTAGGCTTCATCAGCTGCGCGGACATCGGGCGCAAGATAAGGTCGTCCTCGTCGCCGGCGGCGTTTTTGACCTGCGCCATCGCGTCGCGCCTTTGGCTCATCGGACGCTGGCCGATCACCTCGCCCGTCGCGATAAAGCTAGCGCCCTCCGCGCTCATCATCGCAAGCGCCGTTTTAAACATATATCCGTGGCAGTCGATGCAGGGGTTAAAGTGCTTGCCGTAGCCATGCTTTGGCGTAAAAAGCACCTCGCGTAGGTATTCGTTTCTGATATCTACGATCTTAAACTCGGCTCCGGCTTCGTTTGCGCGGCGGCGTAAAATTTCAGCCTTTTTCTCGTCGCCGCTAAAGCCTATGTCGATGTGAATCGCCGTAACTTCGATGCCTTGGCTGGTTAGAAGCTTGATAGAGATCATACTATCAAGCCCGCCGCTAAATAAAACCAATGCTTTCATTTTTTAAGTTCCTTTAAAATTTCGTTTATTTTTTTTAGTATCGGTTGCTTTTCTTCTAGCGAGATTTGCGACGCCGAATACTTTTTGTATAAATTTTTGTAAAATCTTGTTTTAAAAAATTTTAGATTTTGTAAAATTTCCTCCTCGTTTTTAAATGCCTCGTATTTTTCAAATATTATCTCGCGCACGGACGGATCGTTCGCGTCCGCTCCCGCCGCGATCGCTTCGTAGACCGCCCTGTGGCGCGCGAAATAATCGGGCTTTAAATTTTCTAAAATAAATTTTTTTAGACTCTCGTTTTCTATCATTGTTTTTAAAATTTGGATTTCCAGCGGGTCTTTACGTCCAGAGTTTGCGCGGAAATTTTGCGTTTCGTAGCCCTGCGCGTTTTGCTCCGTCCCGCCGTAGCCTTGCCTCGCCGCCGAATTTGATCCGCGTGAGAGGCGAAACGACCCCTCGGCTATCTTTAAAATTTTAGCCACGAGCGGCGCGTAGGAGTTTGCGACGATGGGTTTTAGACTCGCGGTAAAGGCCTGGATCGCTTCTAGCGCCTTTTGCTTTTGAACGGGGCGCGAGAGATCAAAGCCGCTAGCTAGATGCCTGATGTAAAATTCGCCGATCTCCGTGCCGCTTTCAAAAATTTGCCGCAGATACTCTATCTTGCCCGCGACAACCATATCGGCGGGATCTGCGCCGCCCTCGATAATAACGACGCTGCCGTCGATTTCGTTTTGCGCGAGTAGCAGGGCGGACTTAGTCGCAGCGTTTATGCCCGCGTCGTCGCCGTCAAAGCACAAGATGACGCTAATCTCGCCGCGTTTTAAAAGCGGTAGGTGCTTTGTCGTGAGCGCGGTTCCAAGCACGGCTACGGCGTTATTAAAGCCCGCCTTGTGCAACATGATGACGTCCATGTAGCCTTCGGTGATGATGATTTGATTTTTGGCGAAAATTTCGCGCTTTGCCAGGTGGTAGCCGTAAAAAAGCGTTGATTTATCAAAGACCGCGGACTGGGGCGAATTTACGTATTTTGCGGGGTTTCCGCTGATCGTGCGTCCGCCAAAGCCCACGAGCCGTCCCGCGTGCGTGTAGATAGGAAAGGTGATGCGATTTATGAAGCTAGCGTAGATGCCGTTTTCGTTTTGCTTTACTATACCGACTTCTAGGGCTTCTTTGGGCTCGATTTGATCGTTTTGCAGTAGCCTTATCGTCTGTGCGCTCTCGGGCGCGAAACCTAGTTCAAATTTATCTATCAGCTCGTCTGTTATACCGCGCGAGTAGAGATACTCCACGGCCGCTGGCGTTTTATAAAGCAGCGAGCGGTAAAAGGCGTTTGCGTTTTCTAGGATGTGCTTATTTTCCTTCGCCGGTTCGCCGCCGCGCACGTAGTTTAGCGTGAAATTTTGCAGTCCGGCGATCTTTTCGACGGCTTCAGGGTAGCTTAGCTTTTCGTAGTCCATCACGAATTTGATCGCGTCGCCGCCGGCTTTGCACGAAAAGCAGTGAAATATCCCGCGCGACGGACTTACGCTCATGCTCGGGTTTTTATCGTCGTGAAACGGGCAGACGCACACGAAGTTCGCTCCGCTTTTTTTCAGCGGCAGATAGTGCCCGACTATATCGACGATATCGGTTTGCGCTTTTAGTCTTTCTATTGATTTTGGATCGATCATAAGCGAGATTATACAATCGTTTTGCTATAATCGGCGTTAAATTTGACTTTAGAAAGCGGCATTTTGGATATATTTTTTATCGAATTTAGAGACCCGATTTTCGGCCTCGTGGTGCTAGTAGCCGCGGTGCTAATTATCGCCGTTTTTAGCTACGCGTGGGGCGTTTTTAAGAGCAAGGACGAAAAGGCTGAGATCGCGGGATTTTTGAAAAAATTCGGCAAATCTCAAGGCCTGAGCGAGCAAAATAAGCAACTTTTGATAAACTCGGGCGCAGATACGGCTACGATGTGCTTTTTGGCGGGGACGTTTTCAAAAAGCGGATATTTTGAAAAAGCTATCAACGTCTATGCCGTGGCTTTGGAGCGGGCTAAAAACCGCGCGGCAAAGGAGCAAATTTTTACCGATCTTGGCCAGACTTATTTTAAGGCGGGCTTTCTCGAGCGTGCAAAAAGCGTCTTTTTAGAGGCGCTAAAAATCTCTCCGCGAAATCAAATCGCGCTAAAATCGCTAACGATAATTTTCGAAAAACTAAAAGATTATGGGGGCGCGCTACAGGCTTTGGACGCATTGCAAGAGCTCGGCGAGGGCGTGAGAGCGCAGACGGCGTACATCAAGGCGCTGCAAATTTTAGCGGATAAAAGCAAAGACGAAGCGGCCAAAATCGGCGAAATTTTAGCCCTAAAGGACGAATTTGCACTCGTGCGGCGTATGGCGATGGAGAGGTTAAATTTAAGCGGCTCTGGGCTTAAGGATTTTGCCGATTTTCCGCCGCTAGGGGACGTTTTGGATTTGGTTTATTATCAAAACTCGCCCGTAAATTTAACCGATCCCGAGTATAAGAGCCTGTTTTTCGTCAAGGGCATGAGCGACGAGGACGGCGTGCTGCTGGGCTTTGAGCTAGAGGTTTTAAAGAAGCTAAAAGCGGCAAACTACGACAAGGCCGCGCTTAGCTTTAACTACGTCTGTAAGAGCTGCAAAAACGCCTTTCCGATGCATTTTTACCGCTGTCCGATGTGTAGCGAGCTGGGCAGCGTGCAAATTTTGCCTCACATCACGGAAAAATCCGATGAAAACAGTATGCCTTTTTAGCGACGGCTCGTGTCTGGATAACCCTGGTCCCGGCGGCTGGGCGTACATCCTAGAGTACGGCGAACACAAAAAAACGGCAAGCGGCGGGCAGGCGCACACGACGAATAATCAAATGGAACTGCGAGCGGCGATCGAGGGGCTAAAGGCGCTCAAACAGCCCTGCCGCGTAAAGCTCTACACCGATAGCTCATACGTCGCAAACGCCGTAAATGCGTGGCTAGAGGGCTGGGTGAAGAAAAACTTTAAAAACGTAAAAAACATCCCGCTGTGGCAGGAATATCTAGCCGCTAGCGAGCCGCACGAGGTCGAGGCGATCTGGGTCAAAGGCCACGCCGGGCACCCGCAAAACGAGCTTTGCGACGAGATGGCGCGCGAGCAAGCCGTAAAGATAAAAAATAGCTTAAAAGGCGAATAATGCGAAATTTGGAAGAGAAATTAGGATATAAATTTAAAGACGAAAAGCTGCTAAAAACCGCGCTCACGCACAAAAGCGTAAAGGGCGGCGCAAACAACGAAAGGCTCGAGTTTTTGGGCGATGCGGTGATGGATCTGGTGATCGGGGATTATCTTTTTCACAAATTTTCGCGCCTAAGCGAAGGCGATCTAAGCAAACTAAGAGCCGCGCTCGTAAATGAAAAAAGCTTCGCCGAGCTGGCTAAATATCTAAATTTGGGCCAACTCATTAACATCTCGCCGGCCGAGGAACATAACGGCGGACGGCTAAAAGCCTCGATACTCTCGGACGCTTTCGAGGCGCTGATGGGCGCGATCTATCTAGAAAACGGCTTTGACGCCGTGCGCGCGGCTAGCCTAAAAGCCTTTGAGAGATGCTACCCGGATATAAATTTCGATCGCATGGTAAAAGACTACAAAACCGCGCTGCAAGAGCTAACTCAAGCGCGCTTCGCACAGATACCAAAATACGTACTAGTGGGCTCAAAAGGCCCCGATCACAAGAAGGAATTTGAGATCGCGCTGATGCTAAACGAGCGCGAGATCTCGCGAGCCGCGGGCAAGAGCAAAAAGGAAGCCGAGCAAAAAGCCGCCAAAACCGCGCTTGAAATTTTAGGAGAGGGCAAGTGAACACCTTCGGACGCAAACTAACGCTAACGACGTTCGGCGAGAGTCACGCAGCGGCGATCGGCGGCGTGCTAGACGGTTTTCCTGCAGGCGTGCGTATCGATTTAAATTTTATCCAAAGCGAGCTTGACAAACGAAAACCGGGCGGCTCGAAATTTGCCACGGCAAGGAGCGAAGGCGACCGCGTCGAGATTTTAAGCGGCGTGTTTGATGGGCTAAGCACGGGCACTCCGATCGGTTTCATCATCCGAAACGAAAATCAAAAATCGGGCGATTATGAAAATTTACGCGAGCTCTTTCGTCCGGGACATGCCGACTACGCCTACTACCGTAAATACGGCATCCGCGACCACAGAGGCGGAGGACGCAGCTCGGCTAGAGAGACGGCCGTGCGCGTGGCAGGCGGCGCGACAGCTCAAATTTTGCTGGGCGAGTTTGGCGTCAGCGTGCAAAGCGGCGTGGCGAGCGTAGGCGAGATATCGTGCGGTGAGCGGTTAGACTTTGATCTCGCGGCGCGCTCGGAGATATTTTCGCTGGGTAACGAAGAGGCGATGAAAGAGGAAATCCTAAAAGCCAAGCGTGATCACGACAGCGTCGGAGCTAGCGTCGTCACGGTGATCCGCGGCGCACCGGCGGGGCTTGGCGAGGGGCTATACTATAAATTTGACGCGGCGATAGCCGCTGCGATGATGGGCATAAACGGAGTCAAAGCCGTAGAGATCGGCGAGGGCGTGAGTGCTAGCAAGATGCGCGGCAGCGAAAATAACGACTCGATGAGCGCGGCGCATGCGGGCGTAAATTTGGGCATGGATAACTCTACTCTTGAGGGCGCGAGCAAGCTAGCAAATTTAAACGGCGGCAAATTTAACGAATGCAAAAGCGAGGCGGACGGCGAGGCTTGCTGCGGCTCAAATTTGGACGAGAAATTCGGATTTGCCTCAAATCACGCGGGCGGAACGCTGGGCGGCATGACGAGCGGGCAAGAGGTCGTGATAAAGACGCATTTTAAGCCCACTCCGTCGATATTTTTATCTCAGCCGACGCAAAACGTGCGCGGGGAGGATACCCTCTGCGAACTACGTGGGAGACACGATCCGTGTATCGGCGTGCGCGGCAGCGTCGTAGCCACCGCGATGGCTAGACTAGTAACAGCCGATATGCTGCTTTTAAATTTGAGCGCAAATCTTGCGAATTTAAAGAAAATTTACGGCTAACTCCAAGATAACCACACCCCAGACAAAGCGTAGCAAAACGGACGCTCCATGTACTAAATTTGCGATGATTTTTGCACACGGCAAAGACGTTTGGCAAATTTATATTTACGACATAAACGGCGAGAAAGCGGCGTAACGGACGCATTTGATATAAAAAATATCTCACACGGCGGCTTAGAAAATTTGCTCGCAGGCGCTACAAAACATCTAAAATTTATGCAAGAAATCATAGAAAAAAGAGCGTGACAAGGAGCTATGAGCGCGTAAATTTAGACTCTTTAACCCCAACGGCAAGAAAAAATATATCCTAAAAAACTAGCCAAGTAGTGTCTCAAATAAACTACAAAGCGCTAAAATCTAAGCCTTGGCGCGATATTTAGGCGGATAAGTCGGTTGATAGCGCCTGCGGGGATTTTTGTAGATTTTTAAAATATCTCGCGCAAAATAGGCTAAATTTACCTCTTTTTTATGTTTAAATTTATGATTTTCGGGCTTAAAACCCAAATTTAGTTGCCCAGCGCGCAGGTGATTTTGCGGCTCTAGCACGGACTATCGCGCGGAGCGCGGAGTGCTTGCAAAGCGCTTGCGAGATTAAATTTACGCCGATTTACGCGGGCATGCCAGTATCCGCGTTTATATTTTTGCGTCCTTTTAAAATAAAATCAAAAATCAGCCTACTTTTTGCCTAAAATTTGTAAAATTAGGCCAAAAAAAGGATAAAAAATGAGCCAAAAAACGCTAACGATTATCGACACTTTCGGATTTTTTTTCAGGCTTTACTACGCGATGAGCGGACTAAAAAACCGCGAAGGCAAGCCAAGCGGCATGGTGAGCGGCTTTGCTAGCTTTATTATGAATTTGCGCCAGGAGTTTGCCAGCGACTATATCATCTTCGCACTAGATAGCAAGGGCAAAACGCTGCGCCACGAGATCCTGGGCGAGTATAAAGCCAACCGCTCCGAGCCGCCCGCCGCGCTAAAAGAGCAGCTGCCTGTGTGCATCGAAATGATAGAAAAAATGGGCCTAGCCGCCGTGAGCCGCGAAGGCTACGAGGCCGACGACATCATCGCTAGCGTCGTAAAGGAGTGCAAGCAGCGGGGTATATTTGTACGTATCGTAACGCACGACAAGGACCTCTATCAGCTCATCGAGGACGGTAAAGTGAGCATCTACAGCCCGCAAAGCAAGATCGATCACGATAGCGCGAGCTGCATAGAAAAATACGGCGTTTTGCCCGCTCAAATTCGCGATTTTCTCGCGATCGCAGGCGATAGCTCGGATAATATCCCGGGCGTCAAAGGCATCGGCGCAGTGGGCGCCAAAAAGCTGCTAAATGAATTTGGCAATCTAGAAGGCATCTACGAAAACCTGCCGCTAGTGCGAAACGAACGTATCCGCGGGATGCTAGCAGAAGGCAGAGAGAGCGCGTTTTTGAGCAAGCGCCTAACCTCGCTCTTTGACGACGTGCCGGGCGTTTTAGATCTAAAAAGGGCGGAATTTCCCGAGCAAAATCCGCTCGTAAAAGTCGCCGATACTCTGCGAGAATACGATCTAAACCGCCTTTTAAAAGCGCTGCAAAATAGCGAAAACGCGGGCGAAAATGCGGATTTTAAGCTCGGCTTTAACGCGCGGCTTTTAACGGACGAGAATGAAATCGAGCGACTGCTGGCAAATATAGACGCGGACACGCTCGTGGCGTTTGACACCGAGACCACGGACGTCGATACGCAAAACGCCCGCCTGGTCGGCTTTAGCTTTTGCTTTAACGACGAGGAGGCCTACTACGTGCCCGTGTCGCACGAGTATCTGGGCGCGCCGAAGCAGGTGAGCAAGAATTTCGCCGCCTGGGCGATCTCGCAAATTTACAAAGGCTGCGTGATCGGGCAAAATTTAAAGTATGATTTTAAGGTCGTAAAGCGAAATTTGGGGCTTGAGCCGCCCGTAAATTTTAAAGACACGATGATACTAGCGTGGCTCATGGATCCGGGCTCAAGCGTAGGCATGGACGCGCTAGCTAAGCGGCTCTACGACTACGACACGATCAAATTTGAAGACGTGGTAAAGCGCGGCGAGACCTTCGCGTCCGTGGCTCTAGAAAACGCCGCTAAATACGCTGCCGAGGACGCGTGGATAACGCTCAAATTTTACAAAAGCTTTTTAAATTTGCTTGATCCCGAGCTGCTCGCACTTGCAGGTAAGCACGAATTTCCTTTCATCCTCACGCTTTTTGATATGGAGCGCGAAGGTATCGCGATAAATCAGGGGAAAATGCAAAATTTGATCCTGCGAAACGACGCTAAGATCAAGGCTTTAACAGCTGAAATTTACGAGCTAACGGGCGAAAATTTTAATATCAACTCCGTTAAGCAGCTAGGCTCGGTGCTTTTTGAACACCTAAAACTACCCGTAAAGAAAAAGACAAAAACGGGCTACAGCACCGACGAGGCCGTGCTAGCCGAGCTCACCGAGGAGCATCCCGTCATCGAAAAGCTACTCGAGTACCGCGAGCTATATAAGCTACAAAGCACATACTGCGAACCGCTGCTAAATTTGGCTAAAAAAGACGCCGATAGCAGGATATACACGAACTTTATCCAGACTGGAACGAGCACGGGCAGGCTCTCGTCTAAAAACCCGAATCTGCAAAATATCCCGGCTCGCGGCAGCCTAGCTAAAGACGTGCGAGGCTGCTTTGAGGCTAAAAGCGGCTTTAGCTTCGTAGGCCTTGACTACTCGCAGATCGAGCTGCGACTACTTGCGCATTTTAGCCGCGACGAGGCGCTTTTGCGGGCGTTTGCAAACGACGAGGATATCCACGCGCGCACGGCGATTAGTATATTTGGCAGTGCCGAGGGGCAAAACCGCGCGGTGGCTAAGAGTATAAATTTCGGCCTCATCTACGGCATGGGCTCGAGCAAGCTGGCAAATCAAGTAAGTATCACGCGCGCCGAGGCAAAGGAGTATATCGAGCGCTATTTTAAAGCTTTCCCTACGATAAAGGGCTTTTTAGAGGGGATAAAAACGGCCGCGAAAAACGAGGGCTTCGTGCGCACGCTACTGGGTAGAAAGCGGCTGTTTGATTTTACTACCGCGACGCCGATGCAAACGGCGATGTACGAGCGCGAGGCGGTAAATACGATATTTCAGGGCTCGGCCGCCGATATCATCAAGATGGCGATGGTAAAAATCCGTCCGCTTTTAAGTCCGCGCGCTAGGATGCTTTTGCAGATACACGACGAGCTGATTTTCGAGGTGCAAGACGGTTATGCGCAGGAGTTCGGTGCGGCGGCGCAAAAGATAATGCAAGAAATTTATAAACTAAACGTGCCGCTAAAAACGAGCCTAAACGTGGCGAAGGATTGGGGCGAGTTGAAATAAAATTTTAGGCTTAACGCTCGGTAAGCGTTAAATTTGTCTAAAACCGGCTAGCTTTGGGCTAGTCGCGTAATCTTAAACGTTTGCGGTTTGCGGCTAAATTTAAGATAAAATCGGTCACTAAAACCTTGCTTGAACGTAAATTTGGCCCAAAATCAAGGGCAAAAATCTAAATCTAAAAAGCTGGAAAGAGAAAACCGATGAACGTCCATAAAATCGCTTACACGAGAGTTGTCGCGTTAGCGTTTGCCGCCTTTATTTTTAACACGACTGAATTTATCCCCGTGGCTCTGCTAAGCGACATCGCGGCGGATTTTAGCATGGACGTTACGAGCACGGGGCTAATCATCACGATCTACGCTTGGGCGGTGAGTATCCTTTCGCTGCCGCTGATGCTGCTTACATCGAAGCTCGAACGCAAGAAGCTACTTTTGCGACTTTTCGTACTATTTACGCTAAGCCACGTCCTGGCCGCCATTGCGTGGAATTTTACCGTTTTGGTAATAGCGCGACTCGGCATCGCGATTTCGCACGCGATCTTTTGGTCGATCACCTCATCGCTCGTCGTGCGCCTAGCGCCGATAAATAAAGGCTCTCAGGCCATTGGCATGCTGGCTTTGGGCACCTCGCTGGCGATGGTTTTAGGGCTTCCTTTGGGACGCGTGGTCGGCGAGCTTTTGGGCTGGCGCATTACGTTTTTTGCTATCGGCGCGCTTGCGGCGGCGGAGGCGCTGTTTCTTTGGAAAATTTTACCGTTTTTGCCGAGTCGCCGCGCGGGCTCTCTTGCGAGCCTGCCGATGCTTGCCGGGCGCCCTATGTTGCTTGCTTTGTATCTGCTGACGTTTTTGATCGTAGGCGCGCATTTTACGACTTACAGCTACGTCGAGCCCTTCGTAGCGAAATTTAACCCCGCGGGCGACCACTTCGTAACCTACGTCCTGCTAGCATTCGGCGCTTCGGGCATCGCCGCTAGCATGCTTTTTTCAAAGCTTTACCGCTCATTTCCGAACGCATTTTTGATCTGCGCGATTCTCTTTATCCTAGCTTCGGTGCTGACATTAAAAACTTTTGTCACGAATGACGCGGCGCTACTGCTCGCGGCTTTCGTCTGGGGAGTGGGGATTTTCGGCTTTGGGCTTTGTTTGCAGATTAGGGTTTTGGCGCTGGCTCCCGATGCTACCGATGTCGCGATATCGATCTACTCGGCGATATATAACGTAGGCATCGGCGGCGGAGCGCTTTTGGGACATCAAGTCGCAACGAGATTCGGGCTTTGGCACATAGGCGAGGCGGGCGCGATACTGGGCGCGCTAGGGCTTGCAAGCTACCTCTATGCAAGCGTGAAATTCGCGCAGAAATAGCGCGTAGGCTAAATTTACGAAAGAGCTTTGGCGAGATTAGCGCGCGCTTTTAGTCGGTGCTTTAAAACAGCGGCTTTGCGGGTCTAAATTTTTGAAATTTATCCCTGCAATTAGCTAAATTTTCAGATAAATTTAATCTCGCGCTTAGCCCTGTTGCCTGTTTTATTAATCATCCGCGTCCGCGATATCCGCCCAAAGCCCCTTAAAATTTAGCGACAGCGTGCAAGAAATTAAAGCGCTAGCCGCCAAAATTTAGCTACTTTATAAACCCGACCCGCGGTAAAATTTCAGCCAAAACCGCGTAATTATATTTTTCGTTTGCGCCGTAAAGATGCGGGTTTAAGGCGGCTAGCAAAGACTAAACCTAGCCAAATCGGTAAAATCGCCGCAAAACTTAAATTCAATATTCGTCGCTGCGAGCAAAGCAAAGGCCTGAGACGAGATTACTCCGCTTACGCGCTTGTAGGTTAAAACTAACTCAAAACGAGACCGCTAATCTGCCGAATTTACACATATTATAAAATGAAACTAAAGTTTCAAATCTAATTTAGATATTTTAAAAACAAATTTCGGTAATATTGAGCTAGGCAAAATTTATCCGAAAGGAGCTGTTATGAGCGGTATTGCTCTCATCGTCTGCTTCGTCATCGCGGTCGTCGTTATGATCGTGCTGATTTCAAAGTTGGGGGTTCATCCCTTTATAGCGATCATGCTCGTCTCGCTGGCTCTTGCCGTGATCGCGAGTATTAAGCCGGTCGAAATCGAAGGCGTCGTCAATGCGGGTATCGACCTGGTCAAGGTTCCCGCGATCATCGGAGAGGGATTTAGCGGGATATTTAAAAGCATAGGCATCGTCATCATCCTGGGCGCGCTCATCGGTATGGCGCTGGAAAAGACGGGCGCGGCGCTAAAGCTGGCCGATATGGTCGTGCGCTGCGTAGGCGACAAGCGCCCCGAGCTAGCTATGCTCATCATGGGCTGGATCGTGGGTATCCCGGTCTTTTGCGATAGCGGCTTTGTGGTGCTAGATCCGATCCGCCGCGCGATAAAGGAAAAGATCGGCGCCAACCCCGTAGCTATGGCCGTCGCGCTCTCGTGCGGCCTATACACCTCGCACGTGTTTATACCGCCGACGCCTGGCCCGATAGCGGCCGCCGGACTCGTGGGCGTGGGACACAACCTACTGCTAGTCATCGCCGTGGGCGCGGTAGTTTCGATACCGGTTCTCATCGCTGGCTATATTTTTGCTAAGACTATCGGTGCAAAAGTGAGCCTAAAAGAGGATCTAGCTGAAGTGGGCAAGAGCTACGACGAGATCATAAAAGAGCACGGCAAGCTGCCTTGTGCGTTTTTGAGCTTGGCGCCGATTTTTGTGCCAATTTTGCTGATGGCTTGCGGTTCTCTTTTTAATATTTTAAATAAAAAAGGGTTTTTCGTCGCCTTCGTCGCTCCGGACATTTTAGAAAAAGATCCATCGGCGACGGCATGGTTCGTAAAATTTATATTATTTATGGGAGATCCCGTAATCGCGCTTGGTGTGGGTGTGCTATTTGCCGTTATCTTGCTGGCTAAAACGGGCAAGCTGGGCGAATTTAACCTCATGACCAACGAAACGCTAAAGATCGTTGGACCGATCCTCTTTATCACGGCTGCAGGCGGCGTGCTAGGTAATGTCATCGCTAAGGCCGGATTTGTCGAGTTTATGAAGGCAAACGCCCATCTCATCGGCACTGTCGGCATATTTTTCCCATTTGTTATCTCAGCTATCATTAAGACCGCTCAGGGCAGCTCGACCGTGGCGCTCACTACGACCGCCTCTATCATGGGGCTTTTCACCGATAGCGGCTCGATGATGAGCGCGCTGGGGCTAACTAGCGAGATGGGCGCGGTGCTAACGGTGATGGCGATAGCTGCGGGCGCGATGACGGTTTCGCACGCTAACGATAGCTATTTTTGGGTCGTTACGAACTTTAGCAAGATGTCGCCGGAGCAGGGCTACAAGACTCAGACGATGCTTACCTTTATAATGGGTATCGTGGGTATGGCGACGGTTTGGGTAGCGTCGCTTATTTTATTGTAAATTTGACGGCAGATTTGGGTTAAATTTACTCTTGTAGTGCGATAGAATGGTAAATTTTAGCTTTAAGCTTTTCTTTTTTCTTGGGCGGCGGAAGGGGCTTTACTTCGCCTACGGCTCGTAACTGCTAGCAGACCTACTTGCGAAGCGCCGCCTTCCTTTGCGTCGTGCTACGCACTCGCAACTGCTAGATACAGACCCGCCCCCCGTCTGCTTGCAGCTGCTAGCGCAGCGACGCAGAACGTTCGAGGGGTGCGATAGCGCTAATGCGCCGCACGTTTTTTAAATTTGCAATAAAGCTAAATTCGCCAAATTTGGCATTTATAAGCGTCACAATTTAAAACTAAATTTGATAAAATCAGACCGTAAAATTTAAGGCGAAGTATTTTTTCTTTAGACGAGGCGGAAATGAGCCGAGCGAGGGCGCATACATATAGCATGTAACCGAGCTTCGGAGAAATTTCTAACAAAGTATAAAGGAAAAAGACGAGCCGCTAATAAAAAAGGAAAATAGATGAAAATTCTAATAGCAATCGACTCTTTCAAAGGCTCCCTTAGCTCCCTCGAGGCCGGCAACGCCGTAAAAGAGGGCATCGAAGCCTTGGCCGGCGAGATAGATGAGGTGACGGTTAAGCCCATCGCGGACGGCGGTGAGGGTAGCGTGGAGGCCTTGGCGGACGCGCTAGATGGCGAGTTTATCGACGTCATCGTGCAAAATCCTCTCGGCGAAAAGATCCCCGCTAGATACGCGCTAGCGGGCGAACTTGGCATCCTCGAGATGGCGTCTTCTAGCGGACTCATGCTAGTGGAAAAAGAGCGCCGAAACCCGATGAAAACGAGCACTTACGGCTTTGGGCAGATGATTTTGCATGCTATTAGCAAGGGCGCGCGTAAATTTATCGTCGGTATCGGCGGCAGCGCGACGAACGACGCGGGCACGGGCATGCTAAGCGCGCTGGGATACGAGTTTTTTGATGAAAACGGCGAGTTGCTCGAGGGTAAAGGCGAAAACCTCATAAAAATCACCAAAATTTCAAACAAAAACGTAGTGCCCGAGCTCAAAGAGTGCGAATTTCTCGTAGCTTGCGACGTGGATAATCCGCTCTTTGGCAAAAACGGCGCGGCCTACGTCTACGGCCCGCAAAAGGGCGCGGACGAGCAGATGGTAAAGGATCTAGACGCCGGTCTTATAAGCTTTGCGAGCGCGACGAGCGAGCACTTTTCGAGCGAATTTTGGAACTTCAAGGGCGCGGGCGCGGCAGGCGGGCTAGGGTACGGGTTTGTGAGCTACTTAAACGCCAAACTAAAGCCCGGCATCGACATCATCATGGAGGAAATCCGCCTCGAAGATGACGTGAAAAACGCCGATCTAGTCATCACCGGCGAGGGACGACTGGACTTTCAAAGCTCGATGGGCAAGACCCCGACCGGAGTGGCGAAGATTACCAAAAAATACGGCAAACCCGTCATCGCGCTAGCGGGCAGCGTGTCGCCGTGCGCGGGCGGCTGTAACGAAAACGGCATCGATGCGTTTTTTAGCGTATTAAACGAGCCAGTGAGCCTAGAAGAGGCGATGGATAAGCAAACCGCGACGCGCAATCTCAAAATGACCGCAGAGCAGGCTTTGAGGCTATATTTGCTAGGGCGTAAGGGGTAAATTTACGCCTTGATACGGCTGTGTCGGCAAATTTATAGGTTTGCCGGCCTGGGCTTTTTGTTTGCTCGGCATGGTTAGCGAGCCTGAGCGGATGCTTTGTATTTTGCCGCTAATTTGCCTTTCGGTACGGCAGTTTTGCGGATTTTCAAATATCTAGTAAATAAGTAAAATTTGCGACGGTAAAAACAAATTTTAGTTTGAGTTTTTGCCGTGCGGATTTTGCGCCGAGTCGTAATGCGCGACCGAATTTGCAAAAAACCTAGGCTAAACTAAAATTTAACAAACTAAAGCCCGAAAAAGGCTTTAGTCTTATTTTTGGGGATTATTTTTCTTTTGCTTCGGCTTCTATCTCTAGCTCAACCTTGTCAGATAGCGTGATTTCAGGGGTATCTAGCCCGATCTCAAAGAGCTTGCGTTTCGTGTTGCCTTCTAGGCTAAAGCCGATTTTTTCCTTGCCGTTATCGCCTGCGGTAAAGCCGCCAAGCTCGAATTTTAGCACCACGGGCTTAGTGATGCCGCGCATCGTGAGGGTGCCGACGACCTTGCCTTCGGTGTCGCTTTCTTTTTCAAATTTGACCATTTTGTAGGTGATTTTGTCGAATTTCGCCGCATCGAAAAAATCGGCACTTCGCAGATGCTCGTCACGCTTGTCGTTTTGCGTATTTACCGAGGCTGTCTCGATGGTGGCCTCGAGCACTTTTAGCTCCTTAGCGCTTTTGTCGTAGTCGATTACGGCGTTAAATTTGCCGAAATTTCCGCTTACTTTTGATATGCTTAGGTGTTTGATTTTAAAGCCTACGTTGCTGTGCGCCGGGTCAATCTCGTAGACTGCGGCGTTTACGCAGCTTGCCGCTAGAGCTGCTGCTAGCGAAAATTTGATTAATTTTTTCATTTTTTCTCCTTGTAAATTTCTGAAAGTGTATTTAAAAAAGGTAAATACATAGCTTTTGCCGCATTTTGAACTAAATTTGCGCGACGAATCTACGCCGAAAATCTGCCGACTAGTAAATGGTAAAAACGGGCGGCGCAATACGTACAGGGGTTAAATTTAATGCTTAAAATCAGCAAAATCGCTCGGCGATACGGTAAATTTGATAAACCGCGCGCGCCAAATAAATCTTAGCCCAAAATCTCCCCGACGAAAAATAGCGCCGACATCGCAAACGTGCTGAGCGCGACGACCTTTAGCTGTCCGTCGAAGTCGCGACATTCTCGCACTCGCGAGACGAAAATGAGATGCCAAACAAGCGGCGCAAAGCTAACCACATAGAGTAGTTTTACGTCAGGCTCGCCGCGTAAAAACGAGTAGCAGAGCATCAGGCCCGCTCCGCCCGCGATCAGCGCGTAGTGGTAGCGCTTGGCCGCGTTCAGCCCGATACGAACGGGGAGCGTGCGCTTGTCCTTGAGCGCGTCGTTTTGGATATCGCGCATGTTGTTTAGATTTAGAACGGCCGTGCTAAGCATACCGCACGCACATGCAGGCAGCAGCAGTGCCGCATCGAGCGAACGCGCATATAAAAAGTATGAGCCAAGTACGCTAAGTAGTCCAAAAAACAAAAACACGAAAACGTCGCCGAGCCCCTTGTAGCCGTATGCACCGGCGCCTACGGTGTAGCGGATAGCGGCATATATCGACGTGCCGCCCAGCGCCAAAAATAGCATCACAAGATAAAACCGCTCGCCAAACGCCAAAACGCTTAGCGCGAGGCTTGAAAAAGCCGAAAGCAGCGCCGTAGCGACGATGACGCGTTTCATCTCGGCCGCGCTCATCTGTCCGGTTTGGATCGCGCGGCGCGGCCCCAGCCTGCCATCATCATCGGTGCCCTTTACTGCGTCGCCGTAGTCGTTGGCATAGTCGCTTAGTACCTGAAACAGTAGCGTCGTAAGCAATGCCAGCGCGAAAATATCGGCTCTAAACGCGCCTGCGCCGTATGCCGCGCCGCTACCCAGCAACACGCCCGAGACGCTAAGCGGCAGCGATCTAAGCCTTGCCGATGCGTAAAGAGTCTTTGCGGTTATCATTTTTTGCCTTTTTTGATTTTTTAGAGCCGATTTTACGACAAATTTGAGCTCAAATTTAGCACCCAAATGCAAAAAATAATATAAATTTGACCCGGATTGCGAGTGAAATTTGTAAATTAGGAGTTAAAATTTGCAGCGGTTATCGCTGTATTTAGAGTTTTTAAAGTTAGTTAAATTTGCCGCTAAAGCCGCTTGCGCTTAAATTTATCAAATTTCCGCCATTTCTCGCCAAAACTCAATCGCCTTATCATCGCTTGCTTGGACGAATTTGACGATTTCTTCCGCGCTCGGTACACCCTTTTTGCTCAGTCGCGCGATACCAATGCTAGCAAGCGCTCTAAAAAATCTCTCAAAATCGCCCGCAACGCGCCTACCGCAAAGCTCTTCGTCCCCGAGCAGCCACGCATAAATCGCACCGTCCGCGCAATCAAGCAAAAAAATCCACGGATCGCCGACGGCAAAAACTATCAAATTTGCAGGACGCGTATCGCCGTGCCACCATTTGCCGCCGTATTCGTCGGTGCTGTTTAGCCGCACTAGCTCGCTAGCGTAGTCGCCGCCGGCGCCAAATCGTACGTTGCAAACTTCAAATTCGCCAAAGTCAAATTTGCAAACTAGCCGCGAAAGCTCAAGCGGAAATTTGACGCCTAGAGTCTCTTGCGCATTTTCTAGCGCCCGCGTGGACGCGCTGGCGTCGCTTTGAGCTAGCAGCCTCATGCCCGTTATGTCCTCTTGCTCCAGAGGCAGGCATATCTCGTCTAGCTCGCGAGCGATCTCGTCTAGCTTTAAAAACATATTTTTCTCCGCTCTTAGTTTATCTGAGATTTTTTGTTTCGGTTTTTATGATTTTGTCGTTTTCGCCGTAAAATTTCGTAGTCGCCGCGCCAGCTTTTGCGTCGGTTACGACCTCTTTTACGAGCTCGCCTTTTTCGTTAAATTCTTTTTGTATTTTAACCGCCTCGCTAAGCGGCTTGCCGATCGTTTGTCGCTGGTCTATCACGCTTTTTAGCTTGCCGCTCGGGTAGAAAAACTCAAAATACGCAGACTCGCCGCCTATCTGGTATGCGCGGCTGTGCAGGACCCCGCTCTCGTCGTACTTTTCAAAAGTCGTTTCCTTTTTACCGGTTCGGACGCTGGTAAATTCTTTATACGACGGTTTGCCGTCTTTGCGGTATTCGGCTATGTTATTTTCGGTAAAAAAGCCCAAATTTGCGTCGAAGCGTTTGGTTTTTCGGTACAGTTTTAGCGCCTCGCCCGCGTCAAAATCCTCCAGTAGCTCCTTTTCTAGCCCGCTCCACAGGCATCTCTCGGCCTTGAACGCAGGCGCGTCTCGGTGCTCTTTTGAGTAGACTTCGAGTAGCACCCAGCGCTCGTTGTTGCGGACGACGAATGAGATTTTTAGCTTTGTGGAGGGGTTGTCCGGGATCTTGCGCTTGTACTTCTCGTCCGCTTCGCCGATGACGTAGCGATCCAGCTGCGCGCCGCTCGCGTCTAGCTCGATGAGGTAGAGTCTGTTGCGTATTTTGCCGTTTTCGTCTTTTTCGCCGTTGCGCAGGTCGTACTTAAAAAATATCTCATAAGTTGCGATTAGCTCGTCTTTTTGCTGCTCGGGCGCGTGGTTGCCGCCTGCTTGTAGCGAGGTCGCGCAGGTTAAGACGATAAAAAGCTTTAATAAATTTTTCATCCAACTCCCTAAATTTGACGAATTTTGCGCTCGTGCTAGGGCGGCGACTTTTGACTGCGACTTTGCGTAAATTTAAAGATCGCATCGCGTTTGTAATTTTTAAAATTTACTCTCGCGCTTTGCTATGCGCATTGCCTGCTCGTCAAATTTGCCGCGCTTGTCTGTGTGGGCAAATTTGACTTATCGCTTTTGGCCGTTTTGCCGCGATTTTTACCTTGACTGCGCCGCTTGAGCGCGCTAGCCTTTTACTTTAAAATCGCAAAGCCGATACCGACTTTATCGGTGTGGCGGTTGTAGTCGATGAGGCTCTCGCCGTATCCCGTAAAGTACTTCACGTAGCCGTAAACGCCGCTCTTGCCAAACGGAAACAGCCATCCAAGCTCGCCTGCGCCGCGGTTTGTTTTATCAAAATGCAGGTTGTTTCGCACCATCGCCGTAAAGATGTGGCCGTGGTATGGCAGGGCGAAATTTATATCCATGTTACCGAGGTATTTTTCGATATCGGGGTTATCGTCGCTACCCTTGCTCTCGGGTATGCGCGCCCACGCTCGCGGGATCACAACGAGGCTACCGGCATAAAGCTTGGCCTCGAGATAGACGCGGTTCCACGAGCGAGACTTCTGCCCGCCCTGGCCGTTACTCTCGTGCAAAAGCCCCGCACGCAGGTAGTCAAGGCTAGATATCGCCTCAAATCTCATCGGAACGGTCACGAAAATCTCGGGGCGGTAGTTTGTCTCGCGAAACGGCGTAGAGGATTTAGCCGTCTGCCACCACGAGCTTTGCGAGTAGCCCGCCGAGATCGTTTCGTTCATATCAAACACGTCGTAAAAAAGCGGCTTTTGCAAGCTGATCTGAAATGCAGTCTCAAATCTGCGCCTATCATCAACGTCGTTAAATGCGTAGGTTGCGGGCAGGAGGTAGTTTAGGTGGTGCATTTTTAGGCCTAAAATTTCATCCACGTCGTATGCCTCGCCGCTTTCGAATTTTTCTTTCGGGCGCTCTTTAGAGGCTATCTTTTGCTCCTCTACGGGCGCGTCCGCTACGCTATCTGACGGCGCTATCACGGAGCGCTCCATGGCGGCAGTTTCGCCGTCCTCGTCCGTAAATATCGCCTTTTTAGCCGCTAGTTTATAAAGCTGAAGGGCTCTTGTTTTGTCGCCTTCATGCTCGAGCTTTGCGGCGGCTTCGTAGAGTCGTTTGGCTTCGTCTTTGGCGCTTGGCTCGGTTAAATTTTCAGCTAGATTTTCTGGTTGCGGGGCTAAATTTTGCTTCGCCGTTTCCGCCTGGGCGGCTAGGGCCAAATTTAACAAAATCGCCGATAAAACGATAATTTTTTTCATATTTTTCCTTCTTTTAAGGCTTGTTCATAATCTGCCTGATAGTTGATGTTAAAAAACTCGTCCTCGCGTGCGAATTTTACGATCTTACAGCGGCAACGGCTACGCAAAAGCCCGATCTTGTGCTCGCCCGCGGCAAAAAGCTCGCCCGCGGCGTTCGCTAAGTCCCCGCTAAAAAACCCGCAAAGCGAGTGCATATGCGACTCGTCCGCAGCGATGACCATATCGTATTCGCGGGCAAATTTATATAGTTCGCGCACGCAGCTTTCGCTAACAAAGGGCATGTCGGTCGGGATGATAAAGACGCTTTCGTTTGGGAAATTTTTAAGGATACTATAAAGCGCTAGCATCGGAGAAAAGGCCTCAGGGCTCAAATTTGCCGTATCTTGCGAGCAAATTTGAGCGGAGCTTGCCCCTGCGCCCTCTTTGTCGCTCGCCTCGGTCAAATTTGACCGCGAGAACTCCTCTGGGCTAACGTCTTTTATGAGCGGTAGGGGCGGGTTAAATTTGTCAAATTTGGAGCTAACGAATACGCGCTCGAAAATCCGCCCGAATTTATGCGCTCCGTAGTGCGTCAGCGTCGCAAATCCGCCAAAAGGCAGCAGCGTTTTGTCGCGGCCCATTCGCGAGCTTTTGCCTCCGGCTAAGATGACGCATGTTTTCATTTTTCTCCTTGATTTTAGGTGCGCTATGATAGCATAAATTCGGCTCGCCTAGGCAAGCTATCGGCAGATTATCTTATCTGCCGCCGATGATTTTTTTCACCGCCAGCGCGGCTAAATTTAGCCCAAAGCACGCCGTCACGCCCATAAAGCTACCCAGTTTCACGCATTTTGGCAGCTCGGTCGAAAACACGACGTCAAATTTGCCTTTAAACCCCGCTTTTTTAAGCTCGGCGCGTATTTTTTTGGCAAACGGGTCGTTGCAAGTTTGCCAGATGGATGCGACTTTGATCTGCGTCGGATCTAGGCGCTTTGCGCCGCCCATAGAGCTAATTAACTTTTCGTGCGTTTTTAACGCGAGAGCGACTTTAGCCGGTACGTCGTCGATAGCGTCGATAATAAGATCAAACGGCGAAAAATCAAAATCCTCGACAAACTCCGGCGTCATTAGCTCTTGCAGCGCCATTACGCACTCGTATCTTGCGGCAAATTCGCCGACTTTGACCGCGCCGACGGCTTCGCTGTAAATTTGGCGGTTTTGATTGGTTATATCAAAAACATCCTTGTCTATGAGAGTGAGTTTGCCTACGCCTGTTCTAGCCAGCGCGTCCGCGCAGACGCCGCCTACGCCGCCTACGCCGCAGATTAGGACGTTTGCTTTTTGAAGCTTTTTAAAATCATCGCCTAATAGCCATCGAGACCTCGTAAAGCGGTCCGGTTTTTCTAAAATTTCTTCGTTCAAATTTGATCCTTTAGGGCGGTTTTTAGCGCGGCTAGACTCGCATGCGCCGTCATATCTAGCATTATCGGAGTAAGCGAGGCAAAACCGTCGCTAAGCGCGCTGATATCGGACTCGCCGTTTTGCTCGTAGTCTAGGCTCGAGGCTTGTCCGAGCCAATAATACTCGACGCCTCGCGGGTTGCGGTGAAGCATCGCGTGCGTGGCGTAGCTGCGTTTGCCAGCAGGCACAACGCGGTAGCCTCTAAATTCGCGGGGCGAGACGGCGGGGATATTTACGTTTAAAAACTGGCGCGGCGGCAGCGCTATCTTGCCGTTTAGCACTCGAGAAACGATAAATTTAACGACATCTTCGGCGAGTAAAAAGCCAGTTTTTTCTATACCGTCGCTCTTATAAAATTGCGAAAACGCGATACTTGGAATCCCTTGCAAAACGCCCTCCATAGCCGCTCCGCACGTGCCCGAGTAAGTGATGTCCTCGCCTACGTTGGCGCCGTGGTTTATGCCGCTTACGACTAGGTCGGGCGGCCTTTTATAAAGCGCGTGAAGCGCGAGATAGACGCAATCAGCGGGCGTAGCGTCGTCGAGTTTGTAAAAATCGTCATCAAGCTTGATGAAACGAAGAGGCCTAGTTAGCGTAAGAGAGTGCGCGCAAGCCGATTTTTCGCTGCTTGGGGCTACTATCGTGACGCGCGTGTCCGGTAGTTCGCGCAGCGCACTAGCTAAAGCGTGCAAGCCGCTAGCCTCGAACCCGTCGTCATTGGTTATCAAAATTTCTTTCAAATTTATCCTTAAAGCGTTGCAAGAACTCAAATTTAGCGAGCTTTGCCGAGTAAAATTTAGATTTGGATTTTATCATAGCTTTATTTATTTGAAATTAAATTTTTCATAAGACATACAATATTTACTTAAAATTGTAACTCTAAAATTTAATTTATAATTAAGTTATTAAATATATTATATTATGTAACTAAGAATATACAGAGCAAAATAAGTCAAATAATGATAATGCTTATTATAATATTTAAGTAATATAAAACCAATCTTTAAATTTAATTTTTATTACATTAAATTTTAAAACAAACTTTAAGTATTAAGATTATAAAATACGTCCAATAAATAAAGTTAAGTTTTATTTAAATTTATAATGGAGGTTAGAAAGCCCGTCATGGAAAACACAAAGAAAAAAGCATCCATCTGGGTCATTCTTTTGTTGCTATCGTTTGGAGTGGTTATCGGTCACGGACTATACACTTTTTACTATGCCAAGGGATTTTCATACTTTAGTCCGGATCCTGCAGCCTGTAAAAACTGTCACGTGATGAATCAAGTCTACGAAAGCTGGTCAAGAGGCGGACACCAAAACGTCGCTACCTGTAACGACTGCCATTTGCCGCATGATTTTATAGGATATTGGATCATGAAGGCTCAAAGCGGCCTAGGACACGCGTATGCCGTTACTTTTAAAGACAATCCTTACGCATTTACCGCAAACGAAAAAACAAAAAGAGTCGTTCAGGAAAACTGCATGGACTGCCATAAAGAGTACGTCTCAAACGTTATCGATCCGCGCGCTATAGGAGCGGCAAAACCGTTTGATAAAAATCTCAAAGAGCATCAAGGCAATTCTAGCGAGCCTTTAAGATGTGTATCTTGCCACCGCGAAGCGGGACACGCGCATAACTTTTAAAATTTAACAGGAGGATAAAATGAAAAACAAAGTGTTGTATGTAGCTACTTTCTTAGTGGCTGTCGTACTCGGTGCGGCTATGTTCGCGCTTTTTACGGATATCGGCGCTAAAAAAGCCGAAGAAAAGATGTATCCGCTAATGCTCAATAAAGTAAGCGAACTTGAGCCTGATTTTGAAAAATGGGGCGCAAATTTCCCAAATCAGCTCGATGCTTACAAAAAAATGGAGTATAAAAGCGACGCAAATCCAAAAGGAAGCGAATTTGTAGAAACGGCTTTCGGCGGAGATTTACCTTATAGCAAGATTATTCGCTGGCCTGCAGCTACGGTGTTTTGGAACGGCTATGCGTTCGGCGTGGATTACAGCAAACCGCGAACCCACTACTATTCGCAGATAGATCAGATCGAAACCAAAAGAAACGATAAAGAGTATCTAAACGCTCACGGGCTTCCTGCATTTAAGGGTCAGCCAGGATATTGCGTCAATTGCCACACCGGATATTTAACCGCGCTTCAAGTTGATGGCGATTATAACCTAACTGCCGATCCTACGCCTGCTGCAACTAAGCCTATGCCGTTTTTCGACGTAATGCCTAAAGAGGAAGGCGAAAAGAGAAAAGCCGCGTGGACGAAGATGAACTCTATCCCGTATTTTGACGTCATGAAAAAAATCGCGGCTAAACACGGCGAGAGTATCCACGGATCGCATCTAGGCAGCACCTGTGCAGACTGCCACTCGCCAGATGATATGAGCCTAAGAGTAACAAGACCCGCATTCGTAAACGCAATGGTCGCTAGAGGCTACCAAGCCGACGCAAAAAGCGGTATAAAGGCCACCAGACAAGAGATGAGAAGCTACGTTTGTATGCAGTGCCACGTAGAATACTATCCTGCAGGCAAAGAATCCGTTTTAACCTTCCCTTGGAATTTCTGGAAGAAAGACGAGCCGTTTAAGATCGAGAATTTCGACCAATACTATGACGATCAGTTAGCCAAAGAGGACGGGTTTAAATTTGACTACATCCACAAAGATACCGGCGCTAAAATCATCAAGATGCAGCACTCAGAAGCTGAGCTAAGCTCAACCGGTATCCACGGAAGAAGCGGCGTAACGTGCGCAGACTGCCACATGCCGTATAAACGCGCCGGAGCTCAAAAGATCACCGAGCATGAAATTTTAACTCCGCTTGCCGATATAAACGCGGCTTGCAAAACTTGCCACCCGCAAAGCGAACAAGTGCTAAAAGATAGAATTTCATTCGTGCAAAATCGCCACGCTTACGAGCTAAGAAACTGCGAAAATGCGCTACTTTCTTTGATCCAGGACATAAAAACGGCCAGAGCCGAGCTAGCTAAGCATGAGAAATTTGCTTCGATCGCCGATGAAAAAGAGAGAAAAGAAGCTATCAGTAAGGCTCTTGAAAAGACTCTTTACTTGCACCGCAAAACTCACATCCGCTGGGACTTCGCATTTAGCGAAAACAGCTACGGCTTCCACGGAGACGAAGAGTCGGCTAGGATCCTAGGTCAATGTAAAGAATTTGCTCGCCAAGGACAAACCGAGCTAGTTAACGAGCTTGCGCCTTACGGCATCAGCATCAAGCTAACTCAAGAGGCTACTCCGGTTCCTGCGCCTGCTTCTTTAGGACATAAATATCCTATCGGCGTAGCGCCTACCGAAGCTATGAAAAAAGCCGACGAAGACGTTAAGAACCTAAATTTTAAATAAACCCCTAAACCCAAGGCCTACGGGCTTTGGGTTTTTAAATTTACGCATTTTTCTTTCAAATTTCAAAATCCCAATTTCGCTTATAAATTTAAAATTTATTGTTTATTTAGCCGTTTTAGGCGATAATCCTCATCAAATTTAAAGGAGAAAATATGCTTAAAAAAATTATTTTTGCTGCGCTTGCGGCGAGTTTGGTTTTTGGTGCGCAAGATCTTGCGATAAAAACAAAGCCTTCGTCAAATTCGCCGTCGAATTTAGAGACGAATCTTGAAGAAAGGGACGAATCGCAAAGGCGCGTAGATGAATGTATGCAAAAAGATAGCTCCACCGCTGGTATGGTAGGATGTATAAATGCCGAATTCGCCGTCCAAGATAAAATTTTAAACGAAAACTATAAAAAGGCTATGAGCGTACTAAACGACGAAAATAAAAAAATCCTAAAAGATATACAGCGCAAGTGGGTTGCTTATAAAGAGGCCAAATGCGCGTTTTATCCTAGGCAAGGAACGATTCACCGTCTAGACGCGGCCGATTGCTATTTACAGATGACTAAAGAGCGCGCGACCGAGCTTGCGGATATAGTTAGCGAATTTGAGGGCAATCAGTGAAGCTACTCGTCTCTTGTTTGGAGGCTTCTGCAAATTTGCACTTCGAGCAGGTTTTAGAGCACCTGCCAAAGTGCGAATTAAAAGGCATTTTTGATGAGAAATTCGGCGAGCCTTTTATGCCAAGCTCGGAGTTTTCCGCTATGGGCTTCGTAGAGGTTTTGCCGCTTTATTTTAAGGCAAAACGCGCGGTAAAAGAGATGACTCGCCTAGCTGAGCAGTGCGATGCCGTGCTGCTGATAGATAGTCCCGCCTTTAACCTGCCGCTAGCTAAGGCAATCAAAGAAGCGGGCATCAAAACGCCCGTAACCTACTACATCTTGCCGCAGGTGTGGGCGTGGAAGGCTGGGCGCGTGGCGAAAGTCGAGGCGTACTGCGATCATTTGGCGTCGATTTTGCCCTTTGACGGGATGTATTTTAACCGCTCGCGCTACGTCGGACACCCGCTGCTTGACGAGCTGCGAGTACGAAAAAACGAGCTTTTGCAAAGCGGCAAGATCGCTTTTATGCCCGGATCCCGCAGGGCTGAAATTTCGCGGTTGATGCCGATTTTTCGCGAGGTAGCAAGCCGTATAAAAGACAAAGAAAAACTGCTCGTCGTGCCGCCTTTTTTGGCAAACGAAATGCAAATTTACGGCGACGTTAGCGGCTTTAGCGTGGTTACGGACGCGCCGCGCGCGCTTTTGCAAAGCGAGTTTGCCTTCATCTGCTCTGGCACTGCGACTCTGCAGGCCGCGCTCGTGGGCACGCCGTTTGTTCTAGCTTATAAAGCAAAGGCAATCGATATAATGATCGCGCGGATGTTTGTGAAGCTGCGCCACATCGGGCTTGCAAATATAATGTTTGATTTTATGGGCGAAGAGGCGCTACACGAAGAGCTACTGCAAGAGGAAGTAACGCCGAGCAATCTAATAAAAGCCTACGAGAGCTGCGATAAAAAGAAATTTATCGCTGGCTGCGAGAAGTTGCGAGGATACCTAAAACACGGCTCTGCCGCAAACGTGGCGCAAATTTTAACGACTAAAAAGGATGAAAAATGACCGAACCTATGACGCTTTTTGGATATGAAAAAATCACGAACGAACTAAAAAATCTAAAAACCGTCGAACGCCCGAATATCGTCGAGGAGATCGATATCGCGCGCAGTCACGGCGATCTAAAAGAAAATGCCGAGTACCACGCCGCGCGCGAAAAGCAGGCGTTTATCGAGAGCCGTATCGCCGAGCTAAGCGACATAGTAAGCCGCGCTAAGGTAATCGACCCCGCAGAGTACGAGCACGATAAAGTAAAATTCGGCTCAACAGTCGTCATCATGGACGTAGAAACCGAGTTAGAAAGGACCTACACGCTAGTGGGTACGCCGGAGAGCAACCTAGAGCGCGGTCTCATCTCTATAAACTCGCCTCTAGCCAAACAGCTAATCGGCAAGAGCGAGGGCGACGAGGTCGCGCTAAATTTACCAAACGGCAGAAGCGACGTAGAAATAGTATCGGTTAGCTACAAGCCGATAAAATTTGAGGACTGATGAGAGAGTTTGCGGGAGCATTTAGCCTCAAATTTATCTGCAAGGTGAGTAGATTTGCGGCTGTTTTTAGGTTAAATAAAAAACCCATAAACGCGGCAAATACCGCCAAACTTGCGGTTAAATTTACTCTACCGGGGGTAGCGAGGAAATTTGCTTTGATGCAGATTTTACCGCCTTTAAATTTGACTGCCGGTTTTAAAATTCCAAGTTTGCCGAGCGCTAAATTTTTAAAAATCGCTTTAGCAAAATTTGCCTTGCTAAGTTCGCGCAATTTTGGGCTTGCGGCTACGAATTTAACGCTTAAAAAAGTAAAATTTTATGCCTGAGCAAATCGTTATAAAAGAGGGAGCGATATTTATCGCCGACTCGCATGAAAACGAAAACCGTAAAAATTTCCTACGGTTTTTATACGCGTTAAAAAGCGGCGAGATAAAGACGCCTCAGCTGTTTTTGATGGGCGATATGTTTGATTTTTTGGCCGCGCAGTGCGAGTTTTTCGTCAAATTTTACGAGCCTTATATTGACGTCATAAACGAGATAAGCAAAAAAACGGAAATTTATTATTTCGAGGGAAATCACGATTTTAACCTCGCCCCGCTTTTTAAAAACGTCAGAACCTATCCTATCGGCGCGCAGCCGGTTAAATTTGCTTCAAAGTGCCAAAAATGCGTTTTTATCGCGCACGGAGATATATTTTTGCCTTTGGTTTCAAAATACGCTTTGAGATTTTTACGCGTAGAATTTTTTTTAAAAACGATGAATTTCTTCGATAAATTTTTAAATTTCAGACTCTCGAAACGAATTTTAAATAAGCTTAAACGAAAAATTTTAGACTACAAAATTCCTAATTTTAAAGAGCTAGCCGAAGCTAAAGTATATCGGTATAACGGTCTTTGTAAGGCTGATATCGTCATCGAGGGACACTATCATCAAGGCGATATTTTTGAGCTCGGTTCTCAAAAATATGTAAACGTGCCGTCTTTTGCATGCGAGCAAAGCTATTTTATAGTAGAATACGCTCCAAATATCAAGTTTGCTCGAAAGAGCGTAAAGGTTTAAAATGCTTAACAACGGTGAACTAAAAACCGGTTCAAACGAGATGGAGCTTGTTGATTTTCGTATCTTTAAACAATCAGGCGACAAGGTATATGAGGGCATATACGGCGTCAATGTCGCAAAGGTGCGCGAAATCATCAAGATGCCGAATTTAACCGAACTTCCCGGAGTACCCGAGTATATCGAGGGGATTTTTGATTTACGCGGTGTCGTGATACCCGTGATAAATTTAGCCAAATGGATGCAGATAAATGAGCCCAAAGATGCGGCGATCAAGCCTCGCGTCATCATCGCCGAATTTAGCGAAATTTTGATAGGTTTTATCGTCCATGAGGCAAAACGCATTAGGCGTATAAGCTGGGCGGATATCGAGGCGGCGACCTTTGCTTCAAATGCTGGGACGCTAGATAAAGGTAAAATAACGGGCGTAACTCGTATCGAAAACGACGAGGTTTTGCTCATACTAGATCTTGAAAGCGTAGTAGAAGAGCTTGGCATCTATAGTCCAAAAATAGAGGTCGAAATCGATCAAAACAAGCTTTTAAGCGGTTTAGCGCTAGTGCTAGACGATAGCTCGACGGCTAGAAAGCTCGTAAAAGACACGCTAGAAAAAATGGGGCTAAAAGTAGTAGAGGCAAAAGACGGCGTAGAGGGGCTTGCTAGGATGGAGGATCTTTACGAGATGTACGGTGATAAGCTAAGCAATTTTTTAAGGGTTATATTAAGCGATATAGAGATGCCGCAGATGGATGGATACCGATTTGCCTCTACGATAAAAGACGATCCTAGGTACGCGGGAATTCCTATTATATTTAACTCGTCTTTAAGCAACGACTACAGCGAAGCTCAAAGTAGGGAAGCTGGAGCTGCGGCGTATCTGACTAAATTTGATGCGACGCTATTTTATAACGAGGTGCTTCGAGTAATCGAGGCGCACAAGAAATAAGGGGGAAATCATGGACGATATGAAAGAAATAATGGAAGACTTCCTGGTCGAAGCCTTCGAACTAGTAGAGCAAATAGACCATGACCTCATAGAGCTTGAGTCAAATCCCGAGGATTTAGAGCTTTTAAATAGAATTTTCCGCGTCGCGCATACGGTTAAAGGATCATCGAGCTTTTTAAATTTCGACATCCTTACTAAGCTCACCCACCACATGGAGGACGTACTAAACAAAGCCCGCCGCGACGAGCTAAAGATAACTCCTGACATAATGGACGTGGTGCTAGAGTCCGTGGATATGATGAAGGGACTACTGCACGGCATCAGAGATAGCGGTAACGATACGGACGTAGGCATCGATATAGAAGATATCTGCAAAAGACTAACCGCGATATCTGAAGGCGAAGCCCCGAGCGCTACTGCTAGCAATCCGGCTCCAGTAGAGCCCGAGCCGGTAGCGGAGGCGCCAAAAGAGCCTGAGCAGGGACCCGTTAGCGATGAAAATTTGTCAAATTTAAGCGATGATGAGGTAGAAGCCGAGATAGAAAGGTTATTAAAAATAAGAAAAGCCGAGGATCAAGCAAGGCGCGCTCAAAAAGCAACCGGAGGCGAAGCACCAAAGCCAGCCGCACCGGCCGCACCGCAAGCTGCCGCTCCCTCAAATTCGGCTTCGGCTCCAAAACCCGCTCCCGCAAAACCCGCCGATAAAAAAGAGGAGAAAAAGGTTCCCGCGACCGGAGGCGGAGGAAGTACGGACGAGCAGACTATACGCGTCGAAGTTAAGCGCCTAGATCACTTGATGAACCTTATCGGCGAGCTGGTGCTCGGCAAAAACAGATTGCTTAAAATTTACGACGACGTCGAGGAGAGATACGAGGGCGAGAAATTCCTTGAGGAGCTAAATCAAGTAGTATCTAGCCTAAGCCTAGTGACCACCGACATACAGCTAGCCGTTATGAAAACGAGGATGCTACCTATCGCGAAAGTGTTTAATAAATTTCCTCGCATGATCCGCGATCTAAGCCGCGAGCTAAATAAGCAAATCGACCTTGAGATCACGGGCGAAGAAACAGAGCTGGATAAATCCATCGTAGAGCAAATCGGCGATCCTCTCGTTCATATGATAAGAAACTCGTGCGACCACGGTATCGAAGACGGCGCAACCAGACTAGCTGCGGGCAAACCCGAAAAAGGCACCATACAGCTAAAAGCCTATAACGAAGGCAATCATATCGTAGTCGAGATCACCGACGACGGTAAAGGGCTAGATGCTGAGATGCTAAAGGCTAGATCGGTCGAAAAAGGCATCATAACCGAGCGCGAAGCTGACGCGATGAGCGATAAAGAGGCGTTCGGGCTTATATTTAAGCCGGGATTTTCGACTGCGGCAAAGGTAACTAACGTAAGCGGCCGCGGCGTGGGAATGGACGTCGTAAAGACCAATATCGAAAAGCTAAACGGCATAATCGATATCGAAAGCGAAGTGGGCAAGGGCACGACGATGAAGCTAAAAATCCCGCTCACGTTAGCCATTATCCAGTCGCTTTTAGTAGGCGCGCAGGAGGAATTTTTCGCTATCCCTCTAGCAAGCGTCTTAGAGACCGTGCGAGTGCCGATCGATGATATTTACACGATCGACGGCAAAAACGTGCTTAGACTACGCGACGAAGTGCTATCGCTGGTTAAGCTCTCAGACATCTTCGGCGTCAAGCAGGTCTTTGACGGCGGAGATCAGACCTACGTGGTCGTTATCGGCGTAGCGGAAGCAAAGCTAGGCATCATCGTAGATAGCCTAGTTGGACAAGAAGAGATCGTAATTAAATCAATGGGCGATTATTTACAAAACATTCCTGGAATCGCAGGCGCTACGATAAGAGGCGACGGCCGGGTAACGCTAATCATAGACGTTGGCATGATGATGGAGATGGCAAAAGACATAAAAGTAGACATAAAAGCTAGTATAGAGGCCTCAAAAAGCGTAAAAGAAAAACCGAGCGATTATAAGGTACTAATCGTAGACGACTCGAAGATGGATAGAACTATAATGCAAAAATCGCTTGCCCCTCTTGGCGTAACGGTGATAGAGGCTACTAACGGCGTAGAGGCTCTAGCTATAGTAAAGTCGGGCGAACATGCGCTTGATGCGATGCTAATAGATATCGAGATGCCGAGGATGGACGGCTATACGCTAGCGGGCGAAATTAGAAAGTATTCAAAATATAGAAATTTGCCGCTAATAGCGGTAACTTCAAGGACGTCAAAGACCGACAGGCTAAGAGGCGTGGAGGTAGGAATGACCGAGTACATCACTAAGCCGTATTCGTCCGAGTACCTTGAAAACGTAGTTAGAAAAAATATCAAACTAATAGGATAGAACATGAACGACAAACTAAATCAGGTTCTAAAAAGACAAAAAAGACAGGTGATGGATCCTAGCGAAAAAGAGCGCGAAGAGATCGTCCAGCTAGTCGGTTTCATCGTAGGCGACGAGGAGTATGCGATACCTATTTTAAATATCCAAGAGATCATTAAGCCTATCGAATACACTCGCGTGCCTAGCGTGCCTGAGTATGTTTTGGGCGTGTTTAATCTACGCGGTAGCGTCATCCCGCTAATCGACTTGAGAAAGAAATTTTCTCTAAACGCCGCAAAACCGAGCCCAAGCACGAGGTACATCGTGATGAAAGAGGGCGATAACGTCGCAGGATTTGTGATCGACAGGCTAACGGAAGCCATCAGGATACAGCAAAACAGGATCGATCCACCGCCTGAAACGCTTTTAAAAGACAAAGGCATGATTTACGGTATCGGCAAAAGAGACAACAATATCCTTACGATTTTAAAAGTCGAAGCGCTGCTAAAACGCGATTTCTAGGGTCAAATTTGATAAAGCTTTGCGTATTTGATTTTGATTCGACCCTGATGGACGGCGAGACGATAGATTTTCTAGCAGCGGCGAAGGGTGTGGGCGATGAAGTTAGCGAAATAACTGCAAAAGCGATGGCGGGCGAGCTTGATTTTTTCGAGAGTTTGACGCGCCGCGTATCGCTTTTAAAGGGGCTTGAGCTTGCTAAAGTAGATGAAATTTGCTCAAATTTGCCGCTAATGCCCGGAGCTGCCGAACTAGTCGCGCATCTAAAAAGCAAAGGCGTCAAGGTCGTAGTTTTTAGCGGAGGATTTCATGAGGGCACCGATAGAGCGCAAGAGAAGCTTAAATTTGACGCTAGCTTTGCAAACATCCTGCACCACAAAGACGGCGTCTTAACCGGGCTCGTGGGCGGCGAGATGATGTTTGGCTTTTCAAAGGGCGCGATGCTTGTAAATTTGCAAAAAATGCTCGGTATCTCAAAAGATCAGACGATGAGCGTGGGTGACGGCGCTAACGACCTATCCATGTTTGAGCATTCAAATTTAAAAATCGCGTTTTGCGCGAAGCAAATTTTAAGGCAAGCGGCAACTTGTTGCGTGGATAAAAAAGATTTGCGCGAGATCATAAATTTGATATAAAAAGGCGAGAAAAATGTTTAATAACGATATAAATTTTTCATTGTGGTGTGACTTTATCGAGCGCGACTTTTTGCAAGACGAGTTTGAAAATTTACTTCAAATAGGCGCTATTAACGGCGTGACCTCAAACCCGTCCATCTTTAAAGCCGCGTTTTTGTCGGACTCCTACAAAGACGTCATCGGCCAAATGGGCAAAAAATATCCAAAGGCGCTTTATGAGGCGCTTGCAGTGCAAGATATTAAGATAGCTGCGACCAAGCTTTTGAGGCATTACGCAAACGGCGACGACGGGTTTGTTAGCATTGAGGTCGATCCTAGCTTTTGCGATAACGCCGCAGCTACGGTGGACGAGGGCGCTAGGCTGCACGCGGAGATCGGCATGCCAAACGTCATGATCAAAATCCCCGCGACAAAAGCGGGCTTTGAAGCGATGAGTGCACTAAGCGCGCGCGGTATCGCGGTAAATGCTACGCTGATTTTCTCGCCGGAGCAAGCCATAGCGTGTTTGGGCGCTTTTGAAGAGGGTGTGAAGGCTTATGAGAAGAAATTTCCGCTAACGCCGCTGCCAAAAAGCGTGATTAGCATTTTTGTTAGCAGATTTGATCGCTTGCTAGATGAAAAAATGCGCGAGAACTCGCTACCAACCGGTCAAATCGGCATCATGAACGCGACTAAAATTTACAAAATCATAGAAAACAAAAACCTGCCGACAACGCGCGCGCTGTTTGCTAGCACGGGCGTAAAGGGCGATGAGCTGGCAAAAGACTACTACGTAAAAGAGCTAATGTATCAAAATGCGGTAAATACGGCTCCGCTTGATACTATCAAAGCCTTTATAGCGGGCAAAAACGAACCTAAAACCGCAGTTAGCGACGACAGTATAGAGAAATTTTTCGGCGTAGTAAAAAGAGCCGACATAGACATGGAGAAGGTTTATAAAGACTTGCTAAACGACGGCTTAAAGCAGTTCGTGACGGCATTTGAAGATATAATGAAAGCATTAAAATGAAGCCTTTAAGATTTACTTCGGTAGAGCAAGAAGAGGTTAAAGACTACGAACCTATCGGCTCTAGCATAAAATTTGACACCAGAGATGACGAGCTTGAGCGCATAATAAACCAACGCGCGAATGCCGTAAAAAGCGACATAGAAGCCGTCAGAGCCAAAAATAAGCAGATGGCGCAGGCTAGAGAGGCTGCCGCAAACGAGTCTGAGGAGGCCGCGCAGGATGCGAGCAACGACGAGCCTAAAGAAGAGCTTTTTGACGACCAATCTAGCGACGGTAAATTTAAGAGCGAGGTTTTAGATCAAATTTCGCAAGAAAGCAAACCCAGTGACGAATCCTTTAGCGAAGACGAGCCTAGCGACGAGACCTTTGTCGCGCGTATACCGTCGGTTAAATTCGACGATGAGGATTTGCCTAAGATAAAACTAGTAGACGACGATGATTTGGCGCAGATAAACGATGTTATCAGCGAGCCGTCCCAAGGCGATACTAAGCCTAATGATTACGAGAATAATGATTTTAGCGGTCTTTACGAGCCTTTAGAACTTAAACTAGACGTAAATAAAAATTTGCAAGAGATAAGCGAAGCATTGAACGAGATAGATAAAATGGACGCCTCTGATAAATTTAATGACGGTGAGGGTATACCCGCTCAGGATGAGATTAAATTTAACGACTACGAATACGCTTTTAAGCAATATGATACCGAAATAGATAGCAAAGACGCGCCGGCGCAGGACGAGGTTGATTTTAACGGCGAGACAGCGCTAAATTCGGACTTGCCTTTGTTGCAGACCGGAGCCTATCTAGCTAGCAAAAACGACGCGAAAATAATCGACGAAGCCCACAAAGACGTGCTGGAGATAAAAGATGAGGATTTGCCTTGCCTTAAAGAGGTCAAGCCTGACGTAGAGCTAAAACCGGCGATAGATATTTTAGATTACGTTCCTTACGAGCCTAGTGAAGATGAGGACGAAGCGAATGATGATGCGATTTTGATCAAAGAGTCTGAATCTAGCAAAAATTTAGAACAAGTGTCTCAAACAGATGAAAAAAGCGTAGAAGAGCTAAATTTGCAAACGCCAGGCTTAATGCAAGAAAAAAGCAAGAAAAGCGACGATAAAGAAAATTCGGCGCCAAAATTTATTATTAAAAACGAGGAAAAATTGGAAAAGATGCATGAAAGCAAGCCTCAAACGGCAGCACAAGAGATAAATTTAAAACAAACGAAAGAGCGAACGGAGGAGCAAAATTTAGATGCTAGAAGCGTAGCTGGGCTAAATTTAAGCCCTCAAAACGAGCCTGCCAAGCCGGCGCGAGTAGATAGAGCCGCGCTTTTAGCTGATCTTGTCGCAGATGTCGCAGAGCCTTTTGTACCTCAAGGATTTGGCGTAGGCGCAGCGACGGCGACTGAGGACGACAGTGAAGAAAGAGCCGAGATAAAAAATAAGCTTGATGAGTATCTGCTAAAGCTAATCGAGGGCGGCGGAAGCGACCTGCACGTAAAATCGGGTAAAGTAGTGCGAGGTAGATTTAACGGCGAGATCGTAAAGATGGGTGATAGGGTTTTAGACTACGATAGGGCCGTACTTTTGGCCAAAGAAATTTTGGGAACGAATTATTATAATCTCATGAAAAAAAAGAACGTAGATTTTACGTACAAGCTAAACGACGATTTTCGCTTCCGCGCAAACGTTTTTTTGCAGATGGACGGCGTATCTTTCGTTTTTAGAACGATTCCGACTAGGATTCCTACAATGTCCGAGCTTTTGCTGCCGCCTATTATCGAGAAACTTTGCGATAAGGTAAATAGAGGCATCATCCTAGTAACCGGTCCGACCGGAAGCGGTAAAACTACGACGCTAGCTAGCATGATAAACTATCTAAATCATACGAAAAACTATCATATCGTCACCATCGAAGATCCGATCGAGTTTATATATAATGACGATAAAAGCGTTATTAATCAACGCGCTATAGGACAAGACGTCGATAGCTTTGCCGATGCGTTAAGGGCGTCTTTGCGCGAAGACCCGGACGTTATATTCGTAGGCGAGATGAGGGACCTAGAGACCGTTAGAACCGCGATAAATGCCGCAGAGACCGGCCACTTAGTGCTTGCGACGCTTCATACGCTTGATGCCAAAGAAACTATAGGCCGCGTCATAAATATGTTTCCAAAAGAGGAGCAAAACCGCATAAGAATGACTTTCGCATCGGTTTCCGAGGCTATCATCTCTCAGCGTCTTGTCTTAACTACGGCCGGCAAGCGCCGCGTCGCCTGCGAAATAATGGTAAAAAACATCAGGGTAAGAGATATGATTCTAGAGGATAGGGATAGCGAAATTTACGATGCGATAGAGCAAAGTAAAAACACCTATGGAATGCAGACTTTTGAGCAACATTTGCTTGACATGTATACCGCGGGCGTTATCACGAAAGAAGAGGCGCTAAGAAGCGCGAGTAGAAGAGAAAATCTCGATATAAAAATCAAAAGCGCAGACCTTGCTAAAAAGCGAGCTATGGTTGCCTCCATCGAGGAAGACGACGAGCTTTTAAAAGAGTTTCAAAGTGAGATTATCGCGCTTAAAGATATCAAGTAAGGCGAAATTTATATAAATTTAGGTATTATCTGCCTCTATTTTTAAGGAAAGGAAAACGATGTTAGAAGGTATCGTTAGAGAGAGTATCGGTAAAAAGGCGTCAAAAGCCTTGAGAAGAGATGGTTATCTAATCGCCAACATTTACGGCAAGGGATTAGAGAATGTGCAAGCCGCTTTTAAAATCAACGATTTTATAAAAGAGGTTCGCAAAAAAGAGAGCCTTGCGTTTGACGTAAAAGTAGGCGGAAAAACCTTAAAAGTCGTAGTAGTCGAATACCAAAAAGACCCTGTGACAAATGCGCTAAAACACGTTGATTTAAAGGTTGCGCTTCCAGGCGTCGTCTCAAAATATATGATCCCGGTTAAGCCTTACGGAACTCCGGTCGGTCTAAAAAATAAAGGCGTTTTGATTATCTCAAAAAGACGCTTAGCCGTAAAATGCACGGCTGAAAATTTGCCTAATTCATTTGACATAGACGTTAGCGGCCTTGATATAGACAATACCGTGTTGGTGCGCGATATAGCCGTTCCTGCGGGCGTCACTATGATCGATGCCGACCGCGTAGCGGTTCTAGGCGTAATAAAAGCTAAATAAGGCTAGCCTTGATACTCATAGTCGGACTGGGAAATCCCGGTCCCGAGTACTCCAAAACAAGACACAATGTCGGCTTTATGCTGATAGATAGACTCAAAAACTCAAATTTCACCGACGTAAGTTCAGCTAAATTTCAAGGCGAGCTGTTTAAATTTCAAAATTTACTTTTTCTAAAACCGACGACCTTTATGAATTTAAGCGGACGAAGCGTAAAAGCAGTCGCCGATTTTTACAAACCCGAGCGCATTATCGTTATTCACGACGACCTTGATCTAAATTTCGGCGTCGTTAAATTTAAAAAGGGCGGCGGAAACGGCGGACATAACGGGCTAAAATCAATCGATGCGCTAATGGGCGCAGACTACGAGCGCGTACGTATCGGTATCGGTAGAAGCGCGCACAAAGGCGAAAGCGCGGTAACTAACCATGTGCTTGGCGAATTTAACGCAGATGAAAAAGAGGGGCTGGAAAAGATTTTAGACTACTGCGAAAATGCGCTAAATGAGCTAATAAAAACCGACATCGACGCCGTTTCGCAAAAATTCTCGACAAAAAAAGGTATTTTGTGAGAGGGTTAAATTTGGCGTTTGCGGCTTTTGCGTTTTCTCAAATTTTGCGGCGTTTTAAAGCGCTCAAAAATCGGTTAAATTTAAAGTCAAAATTTAAAGCCTTATGCCTGATTTTCCTTAGTGCAAATTTTATAAATTTGTATAAAAACTTTACCTGCAAGTTTATAAAATTTACGAAAAAAACGCCCAGACAAAAACTTAAATTCGGATTTTTCGAGAGCGTAAAACAACTCTGTTTCTTGCCTAGCCAAAAAGCGGCAAATTTAAGCGTCATTATGGCGCCAAAGGATGCATATTTGCAGCATGGCTCAAATAATAAATTTGCAGGGCAAGTTTACGGTATTTTCGGTATCGCCGCTTTTGTATGCATTCCATCGTGCGTAAAATTTGATCTAAAAGAGCTTAAATGAACCTTTACGCGCGTTACGTCGGCTGGCTTTATTTTAAATACTTCGCGATCTTGTTTATCGCGCTCACGCTTTTTTACGTCGGTATCGACATCCTAACCAACCTAAAAGATATGCCCGCAAGTGCGAACCTAAAGCTGCTTTATTTCGGACTTACCTCGCTTACGGCCGTAAACTACGTCTTACCGCTTGCGCTCATTTTTGCGCTGATAACTAGCAAATTTAGCATGATCCGTAGCAACGAGCTAGTTAGCTTTTACGCGCTGGGTATCGACAAAAATCGCCTAATAAAGCCGCCTTTTTATATCGCGCTTGCCGTCACATTTATTTACGTCGGATTAAATTTTACGCCGTTTGCCTACTCTTACGAGTACGCCAGAAACATCGTTAAGCTCTCGCATTTATCGCGCACGAGCTCGGATATTTTCTTAAAATTCGAGGGCAAATTTATCTACATAGATAGCCTTAGCCCGATTAGCGGCGAAGCTAAAGATGTTCGGATATTTGACGTAAACGGTAGCGATTTGCGCGCTGCGACGTTTGGACGTAGCGCTAGATTTGTAGATGACGCGTGGCTTTTAAAAGAGGCGAAAATCGTAAATTTACCGCAAAATATCAAACTGGGCGAAAAAGGACTCGATATCAAAACGCCAAGCGGATTAAAAACGCTTGAAGGCTTTAAACCTAAAACGATAGAAAGCGCGTCGGCTGAGAATTCGGCGATCACGATTTCTGATGCGGTGGATTATATTTTAGCGTTTAAAGACGAGGGTATCGGGCTAAATTCGACCAAAACCACGCTTTATAACCTTGCTTTCGCGCCGTTTTTTGCGCCTTTTATGGTGCTTATTATTTACTATTTTTTGCCGGTTACGGGACGATTTTTCAACCTCGCCTTAAAGAGCTTTATCTTTACGATAGCCTCGCTTTGCGTTTGGGGCGCGCTTTTTGTGATGATGAGGTTTGCTAGAAACGGCGTCGTTTCGCCCGAGATCGGCGTGCTTTTACCGATTATTTTACTCGGCGCATACGCTTTTTATCTACATTTTAAAAGTCGTTAAGAGAGATTTAGGCAAAATTTCTGTAAAATCTAACTATTTTTAAACAAGGCTAGTTATGGATTTTACGAATTTGGCACAAAGATACGGCACTCCTCTTTACGTTTACGATTTTGACTATATGGCGCACCGCTATGAAGCGCTAAAAAACGCCTTTCACGCTAGAAAATCTCTCGTATGCTACGCCGTTAAGGCAAACTCGAATTTAAGCGTTTTGAAATTTTTAGCCGGGCTTGGAGCCGGATTTGATTGCGTGAGCGTAGGCGAAGTTAAGCGCGCACTGCTAGCGGGGGCTAAAAACTACCAGATCATCCTAAGCGGCGTGGGTAAGCGCGACGATGAACTCAAATTTGCGCTGGAAAACGAAATCCTTATGATAAATTTAGAAAGCGAAGCCGAGATGAACCGTCTGGAAGCGATCGCAAAACAGCTAGGCAAGTCCGCTCGCATCAGCATCCGCGTAAATCCAGACATCGACGCTAAAACTCACCCCTACATCTCGACCGGACTAAACGAAAATAAATTCGGCGTAGATCTGCAAACGGCTAAAAAAATGTATCTGCACGCTAAAAACTCGCCGCATCTCGAGCCTGTGGGCATCCACAGCCATATCGGCTCGCAGCTAACCGACATCAAGCCCGTTATCGAAGCGGCAAAGATCGTGGCAAATTTGGCTCGCGAGCTAAAGGCGGCGCAAATCGACATCAAATTTTTTGACGTCGGCGGCGGCATAGGTATCGTTTACGGCGACGAGAGCGAGCCTGATCTATACGAATACGCGCAGGGTATTTTGGCAAATTTAAGCGGTCTTGACATTACGGTAGTTTGCGAGCCGGGACGCTTTATCGTCGGTAACGCGGGATATTTTCTAACTAGCGTGCTTTACGAGAAATTTAATAAAGAAAAGCGCTTTGTCGTCGTGGACGGCGCGATGAACGACCTTATCCGTCCTAGCCTCTATCAAGCTAAGCATAAAATTTTCGCTCTTAGCGGCGGCAAGACTCTTTGCGAGTGTAAGACCGAGCAGCTTGAGGAGCTCAAATTTAGCCCTTGCGACGTGGTCGGGCCGATCTGCGAGAGCGGAGATTTTCTCGCAAAAGACCGAAATTTGCCGCCGTTAAACCCGGGCGATCTAGTCGTCGTCAAATCAGCCGGCGCATACGGCTTTGCGATGAGCAGCAACTACAACACTCGCGGACGCGCCGCGGAGGTTGCGGTAAAGGGCGGCGAGGACTTTTTGATTAGGCGGCGCGAGAGTTTTGAGGACGTAGTGGCGCTGGAGCGCGAATTTCTAGGCTAGGGAGCAAAAATGCAAAACATAAACGACCTTAGAAGCGAGATAGATAAGATCGACGACGAGGTGCTAAAGCGCCTAAACGAACGTATGAATTTCGTGCGAAAGATCGGAGAGCTAAAGCAAACCAGCGGCAGCGCGATCTACCGCCCCGAGCGCGAAAGAGCGATCTTAAACCGCCTTGAGGGGCAAGACTCTGCGTTTTTAAACAAAGCCGCGATAGAGGCGATATATCTTGAGATTTTCGCCGTCAGTAGAAACCTCGAGATGCCGGAAAAAGTCGCCTATCTAGGGCCTGAGGGCACCTATACGCACCAAGCCGCCGAGAGCCGTTTCGGCGCGATGAGTGCGTATCTGCCGCTAGCTAGCATCGAGGCGGTTTTTACCAAACTAAAGCACAAAGAGGCCAAATACGGCGTCGTGCCGATAGAAAATAACACCGAAGGCGCGGTAGGCGCGACGCTAGACTGCCTAGGGCGGTTTGATAGCGTCAAGGTCGTAGCAGAAATTTACATGGATATCCACCACATTTTTGCGAGCAAATGCGAAAATTTAAAAGACATTAAGCGCATCTACTCGCACCCGCAAGGCTACAATCAGTGCCGCAAATTTTTAGACGATCATATGCTTTCAGCCGTCGAGTTTATCCCGGCAAAATCTACCGCGCAGGCTGCGCAGCTAGCTAGTAGCGAGCCAAACTCGGCCGCTATCTGTTCTAAGATCGCAGCCAAGCTTTACGGCGTGCCGATCTTGTTTGAGACGATCGAGGATAATGCCGCAAACCGGACGAGATTTTTTATATTAAGCGATTTTAAAAACGAGCGCGCGCAAAGAAATAAAACATCCATCTTAGCAAAGACCGATCATCGTCCGGGCGGGCTAGTGGAGCTGCTACTAGCCTTTAGAGACGAGGGCATAAATATCACCAAGCTAGAGAGCCGCCCGATAAAACAGCGCGAATTTAAGGCGAATTTTTATATAGATTTTGATGGGCATATAGACGACGATAACGTCCAAAAAGCGATACAAAAAGCGGTAAGCTACGGTCACGAGATCGCGTGGCTAGGAAGCTACGTCGCGTGGGAGGAGTGAGATGAAATTTAACGAAAATTTGGCAAATTTAGTAAGCTACGAGGCGGGCAAGCCTATCGAGCTTGTCGTGCGCGAATACGGTATCGACGAAAAAGACGTCATCAAGCTAGCCAGCAACGAAAACCCCTACGGCACTAGCCCTGCGGTAGTAAAAGCAATAGGCGAGATAGTAAACAAAATGCATCTTTATCCCGACGACAGCTACTTTGAGCTAAAGGCCGCGCTAGCTAGAAAATTTGACGTCAGCGAAAAATCTATCGTAATAGGCTCTGGAAGCGATCAGATAATAGAATTTGCCGTGCACGCAAAAGCAAACGCGAACAAGGGAATTTTAACTGCGGGCATCACATTTGCTATGTATGAAATTTACGCTAAAGCAGCTGGCGCGAAGGTCTTTAAAACAAAGAGTAAAGAACACGATCTAGGCGAGTTTTTGCAAATTTACAAGGCTAACAAAGACGAGATCGGCGTGATATTTTTGTGCGTGCCTAATAATCCTCTTGGAGGCTGCCTAGACGCCGAGGAAATTTATAAATTTTTAGATCAAATCGATGCCGACACGCTCGTAGTTATTGACGGCGCGTATCAGGAGTTTGCTAAATTTAAAGACGCAAAAAAAGAGATAAAGCCTCGCGAGCTCATAGCCAAATTTCCAAACGCGATATATCTAGGTACGTTTTCCAAGGCTTACGGCCTAGGCGGTATGCGCGTAGGATACGGCATCGGCGAGCAAAGCGTAATGAGCGAGCTGGGAAAACTAAGGGCGCCGTTTAACATAACGACTCTTAGCCTAAAAGCGGCCGTAGAAGCGCTAAAAGACGAAGAATTCGTAAAAATGGCGCTTGAGACAAACTTTAAAGAGATGAAAAAATACGAAAAATTTGCCGATAAGCATGGCATAAAGCGTCTGCCTAGCTTTACGAATTTTATCGTTTTTGAATTTGAGCGCCAAAATTCAAGCGAGCTTGCTCAAAATCTGTTAAAAAAAGGTATAATTTTACGTGATCTAAAAGGCTACGGATTAAACGCGATTCGCATAACGATTGGATTGCCGAATCAAAACGACGTAGTTTTAAAACAAATTGAGGAAAATTTAAAATAAATGGATTTTAAAGCAATATTTCAACAAATCGGGCAAATTTACCAAAATCTCTCGCTAAAACAGCGGCTAGTGGCTATGGGGTCGGTTGCTTTAGTGGTTGGATTTTTAGTATTTTTAAGTATTTATAAAAGCTCAAGCGTAAACTACGACGGATATAGCGTTCTTTTTGAAAATACCTCTGCAGCGGACTCTGCGTTAATAATCCAGCAGCTTGAAAAAGATAAAGTTAAATATAAAATTTTAAATGAAGGTACTATTTTAGTGCCAAATGCCGACGTTTACCGCGAGAGAATCTCGGTGGCCTCGCTTGGGATTTTAAAAGACGGCAAAGTCGGTTTTGAGATTTTCGATAAGCAAGAATTCGGCGCTACCGATGCCGAGCAAAAGGTTAAATTTCAGCGCGCTTTGGAGGGCGAGCTAGCGCGCACGATCGAGAGCTTAGCGCCTATTAAAAAAGCTATCGTTCGTATCGCGATACCCAAAGAGACGCTTTTTACAGAGCGAGCTACGCCGCCAAGCGCATCGATCGTTTTAAATTTAAAAGACGGACAGAGCTTAAATTTAAAGCAAATTACGGGTATTAAAAATTTAGTCGCCGCCGCGGTAGCAAATTTAAAACCCGAGCAGGTAAAAATCGTGAGCGAAGACGGAGCTCCGCTGGGCGAAGAGGACGGCGAATACGACAGCGATCAAATCACCCAACAAATAAAATATAAGCGCGACGCCGAGCAAGGCCTAGAAGAAAAGATCATAAACGTCCTATCGCCGATCGTGGGCGGTTCTGACAAGGTCGTGGCTAAGGTAACTATAGATTTTGATTTTGCCAGAAAAGATAGCCAAAGCGAGACCTTTGATCCAAATTCGGTCGCTAGAAGCGAGCAAAACGTCGAAGAAAAGCGCCAAGGTAGCAAAGAAGCCGAAGTGCAAGGGGTGCCTGGAGCCGTAAGCAACATCGGTCCGGTCGAAGGCCTGCAAGACGGTAAAATGAAAGAACTCTACTCTAAAAGCTCATCCACGACAAACTACGAAATTTCAAAAAAGGTAGAGCGCGTCAAGGATCAGTTTGCTAAGATAAACCGCCTAAGCGCCGCAGTCGTAGTAGACGGAAAATACGAAAATAAAAAAGACGAAAACGGAAATCCGACTAAAGAAGTAGTCTATGTGCCGCTTGACGAAAAGCAGTTAAATAGAATCGACGCTCTCATCCGCCAGTCTATCGGCTTTGATCAAAACAGAGGCGATGAAGTGACGGTTAGTAACTTCGAGTTCCAGCGCCCAGACGGACAAACTCCTGCTAGTAAGGTAAATTCGTTCTTTGAGCTTTATATCTTGCCTTTTGCTCCGCTACTAAAATATATATTCGTAGCGATTTTACTCTACTTTTTCTACAAAAAAGTTATCGTGCCGTTTATGTCTAAGATGCTTGAGGACGTCAAAGAAGAGGAACCAGAACCGATGCCAGATATCGTCGAGCTTGACGATAGCGAGGATACGCTGGAGAAATTTAAGGCCGCTAAGAAAAAGGTTGAGGAGCAGCTGGGTGTAGGAGGCGACTTTAACGAGGACGAGCTGCGCTACGACGTGATGCTCGAAAAGATGAAGCTAGTGGCTCAAGAGCGCGCCGAGGAGGTCGCGGTACTACTCCAAGATATGATAAAAAACGACGCCGAATTTAGTAATCGTAAGGATATTTGATGGCTTCTATTAAACTCACGGAACAACAAAAGATGACCTATGACGATCTGTCGATGCCAGAAAAGGTCGCTATCTTGCTCATACAGCTTGGCGAGGATGCCACGACGCAGCTTTTCTCGCATATGGAAGTCGATGTGATAACCGAAATTTCACGCTACATCGCTACGGCAAGAAGCGTCGATAAGGCTGTGGCTTCGGCGGTTTTGGACGAATTTTACGCCTTGATGCAGTCAAATCAATATATAAGAAGCGGCGGACTTGATTATGCGAAGGAAATTTTATACCGCACTTTCGGTCCTGAAGCCGCGCAAAAGATCCTCGACAAACTCGCAAAAAGTATGGAAAACTCAAAGAGTTTCGGCTATCTTACCAAGGTTAAGCCTCAGCAGCTTGCCGACTTTATCGTTACCGAGCATCCTCAGACTATCGCGCTTATTTTGGCGCATATGGATTCAACCAGCGCAGCCGAGACGTTGTCGTTTTTCCCTGATGAGCTTAGGAGTGAGGTTGTAGTTAGGATGGCGAATTTAGGCGACATCAGCCCATCTATCATCAAGCGCGTCTCAACCGTGCTTGAGGGCAAGCTAGAGAGCCTAACGTCATACAAGGTCGAAGTCGGCGGTCCAAGAGCCGTCGCTGAGGTGTTAAACCGCCTTGGTCAAAAGGCGTCTAAATCTACGATCGAATACATCGAAGACGTCGATGAGAAGCTCGCTACGACGATCAAAGAGCTTATGTTTACCTTTGAGGATATCAATACCCTCAACCAAGCAGCTATCCGCGAGATACTTAAAAACGTAGATAAAAAAGACCTTATGATCGCTCTAAAAGGCAGCGGCGATGCGCTTAAAGAGAAATTTCTCTCCAGTATGTCCCAGCGCGCCAGCGATTCGTTTAAAGAAGAGATGCAATTTTTGGGCGCGGTGCGCGTAAAAGACGTCGAGGACGCTCAGCGCCGAATAGTAGAGCAGGTTCAGGCTCTAGCCGAGAGCGGAGCGTTCCAAATAGGCGAAAGCGATGAGATGATAGAATGAAAAGCAGTTTAATATCAAGCGAAAAAGCCAAAGAGCATTTTATAGAAAATTACAGATTTAAGGTGCTGGGTCAAGAAAAAAAACAAGACCCGGCTCGTGGGCAGGACTCCGAGGATCAAAGATCTGACGCCGGCGAGCAAGAGAGTTCAAATTTAAACGATACAAAAGAGCAAGGCGCGCATTTTAAGCCTGAATCAAGCTTTATTGAGGAGCTGCTAAAACGCACCGACGAGATGAGCGGCAATATGATAAAGCTGCAAATGCAAATTGAAAATCAAGAAAACGAATTTGCTAAACGCCTAGAAAGCGAGATCCAGCGCGCTAAAGAAGACGGCATAAGGCAAGGCGCAGAGGAGGCAGCGGCTAAATTTAACGAAGAACTAAAAGCGCTTGAGAGCAGGTATCTGGGCTCAATAAATAAGCTAGAGGAGCAGGCGGCTAAATTTGAAAATCTTATCGTATCTAGCGAAGCGCAGCTTCCGACTACTGCTATCGAGATCGCAAAAGAGGTCGTAAAAAAAGAGATTTCTCTAAATTCGGCAAACATAGCCGCAGCCATATGCAAAGAGCTTTTTGGCGAGATCAAAGACGCCAAAGAGGTGCAGGTTAAAGTAAATCCGAAAGATTACGAGTTTATCAAAGAAAATTTTTCCGGTCAAAACGTCAAAATCTCTGCCGACGAAGCCATCAGCGCGGGCGGAGCAATAGTGCTTAGCGACGCGGGAAACCTTGAAGGCACGATCGAAGCCAGACTAGAAAAAATCAAAAAGATAATAGGGCAATGATAGACGTAAAATCTATGAACGTGCAGGAGCTCGAAGCGCTTTGCGGGAAGCTCCGGGATAAAATTTTACAAACCGTCAGCGCAAACGGCGGACATCTGAGCTCAAACATCGGCGCGGTCGAGCTTATCGTCGTGATGCACTATGTTTTTGACGCCGCAAAAGATCCGTTTATATTTGACGTTAGCCACCAAAGCTACGCGCACAAGCTAATCACCGGACGCTGGGATAAATTTGATACGCTTAGAAAATTCGGCGGTATCAGCGGCTATACTAAGCCATCCGAGAGCAAATACGACTACTTTATCGCCGGTCATAGCTCCACCTCTATCTCGCTAGCAGTCGGCGCGTCAAAGGCGATCAAGCTAAAGGGCGAAGACCGTATCCCAGTGGCCCTCATCGGCGACGGCTCGATGAGTGCGGGCATCGCGTACGAGGCGCTAAACGAGCTAGGCGATATCAAAAATCCTTGCGTGGTCGTCCTAAACGATAACGAAATGAGTATCAGCAAACCCATCGGCGCCTTTAGCAACTATCTCTCGCAGATGATGGCAGGGCCGCTGTATCAGAAGTTTAAAAGCCGCGTCGAGAGATTTTTGAGCTATATGCCGGACGGTGCCGCGTATATGGCGCGCAGGATGGAGGAGGGCATCAGGATATTTACGCCTGGGATGTTTTTCGAGGAGCTAGGACTCGAGTACATCGGTCCCGTAAACGGCCACGACGTGAAGGCGCTCATCGAGGCTTTTAGCGTCGCAAAAGGTATGAAAAAACCCGTCGTCGTGCACGCGCAGACGCTAAAGGGTAAGGGCTACGAAAAGGCCGAGGGACATCTAGCCAGCTGGCACGGCGTGAGTCCTTTTGATCTGCGAAGCGGCGAAGCTATCAAAAAATCAGCCGCCAAATCAGCCACCGCGCTCTTTGCCGAAAATTTACTTGACCTTGCCTGTAGGCATGAGAATATCGTCGGAGTGACTGCCGCGATGCCTACGGGCACGGGCATAGACGCTTTGATGGAGAGATTTCCGGATAGATTTTGGGACGTCGCGATCGCCGAGCAGCACGCCGTAGCCTCTATGGCCGCGATGGCGAAAGAAGGATTTAAGCCCTTTATTGCGATTTATTCGACATTTTTGCAGCGGGCGTTTGATCAGGTCGTACACGACTGCGCGATCATGAATCTAAACGTCGTCTTTGCGATGGACCGCGCGGGTATCGTCGGCGAAGACGGCGAGACGCATCAAGGCGCGTTTGACGTTAGTTATCTAAATTTGATCCCGAATTTGACGATTTTCGCGCCTCGCTGTGCCGATAGTTTTAGGCTCGCAATGCGCTACGCCTACGCTCACGAGGGACCTTGCGCTTTTCGCTATCCGCGCGGAGCTTTTACGCTGGCGCAGGGCGAATTTGAGGTGCGAGAGCTAAAGCTCGGCAAGGGCGAAATCCTAGTCGAGGGCGGCGGCGAAGCAGCCTTTATCGCTTACGGCAACGCCGCGGGCAAGGCAAACGCCGCGCGCAAAATTTTGCTCGAAAAAACGGACGGCAAATTTGACCCGAGCCTCGTTGATCTGGTGTTTGTTAAGCCGCTTGACGGCGAACTTTTGCAAGAGCTCGCGCGCAAGCATAAAATCTGGTACGTCTTTTCCGATACCGCAAAAAAAGGCGGCGTAGGCGAGATTTTAGCTGCGTTTTTGCAGGAGCGGCGCATTTTTGACGTGCGCATAGTTAGCTTTGAGTTTGACGACGCCTTTATCCCCCACGGCGCTACGGCCGACGTTGAAAAGGCCCTTGGTATCGATGCGGCAAGTATTTGCGAGAAAATTTTAGCCGAAACGGCAGGCTAAATTTGAGCTGAAGCGTTTTTACGCGTTTTAGCGAGTACATTCGGACGAAAAAGGCGAAAAATTTGAGCGAAACAAATCTTTTTATGCTAGGTCTTGCCGCTCTTGCTTTGATTTACCATGCCTTAAGCGTCACAGGCAAATTTGCGCGCGCTAGGTATGCTTTACTTGTTTTTATCTTCGTTTATCTTTTTTGCGGGCTGGTTTTACTACGGATTTTGGGTTAAATTTATACTGCGGCTTGTTTTATAGATTTTGATTTGTGCTAATTTTGCTCGCCGCGATCTTTTGCGCTAAAGAGGCTTAAGCAGGTTTATAAATCGCGCCTTTGGTCTCGTTAAATTTGGCTAAAATATCGCTTGGATCAAATTTGAGCTATTTTTGCTTCTATTTAACATAAATTTTAGCAGATAATAATTTATATTACCAACTATAAAGAAGTTTTAAATAATTTTTTTGTATATTTAGGAAAAAATACCAGGAAAAACGATGAACTATATGGAACTTCTTAAAAATCGCGGCCTTAAAGCCACCCCGCAACGCCTCAGCGTACTAAAAATCCTCGATCGCCACTCTCATCCTACGATCGATGAGCTATACGAAGAGATTTGCGCAGAAAATCCATCCGTATCGCTAGCGACGGTATATAAAAACCTAAATATGCTCAAAGACGAGGGACTAGTCGTCGAGGTCAATATGCCAAACCAAAAGGCGCGTTACGATATCTTTAGCCATCCTCATATTCACGTGGTTTGCGAGAGCTGCGGGAGCGTAGAGGACTATGATTTTTGCGAGGCGCTGGATACGTATAAGGAAAATTTGGAGAGAAAATTAGGCAATCTAATCGAAAAGATGAACGTGCTAGTAACCGTCAAGGATTGCAAAAACTGCCGCAGATAGTATCAGCTCGTTTTTGGCTCTATTTTAGCGATGTTTTGGGTTTAAATTGGTTCAATGAAACCTAAGCGGAGCCTACCTTATCTATTTTAGTAAAATACGTTAGAGATTCTTTGTAGAAATATCGCTTTGTAAACGCCTTATTTGTTTTGTGTCTTTGCCGTTATAGTATCTAAGCCCTAACCTTGCCTTGCTTGCTACTTATAAAAATATAGCTTTCGTCTTAACTTACCGCTTATTTTGACGACGTTTTTCCGGTAAAGGCATAACTTTAACTATCTCTAAACGCAAACGGCGCATAGGATTAAATTTTGATAGGCGCATATCAGGCGAGCTAAGCGCGTAAATTTAAAAACAAAAACAGAGGTCTTTTGTCTTGTTTCTTTTAAGTTATTTTATAAATTTAACGCGGCGATTTTGATCGTGATAGCAATCGGGGCGGGATATTTCGTTTACGCAAAAGAGTTTAGGCAAAAAGACTGCGGTTGCGGTAGCGGCAAGGCATGTGGATCTAAAGGCAAAAGATACGATTGACGTGCATTTTTGCCTGCGAGCTTTTGCGGTTTTTTGCGTTTTATTTACTGCGTGTTTTAAATTTACATTTTCATGACGCGAATTTGGGCGAGTAAAATTTGAAGCCGAAATTTACAAATTTAGCCAAATTTGAGTGCAAAAAAATCAAGGCGAAGTATCGCGAGATGGATTTAAGGGTTGCGACGTAAAAATTTAGCGCAGGCTGGACAAGATAGTCCGCCGAGCTAAATTTTTACTAGCTCCGTTAAAGACACTCGCGAGAAGAGCCTCCAAGTAAATTTATTTAACTAGATCAGCTAGCACCTTCGCCGCATGCTTTTTCGCCTTCACGCTCTTATACACCTTCGCGATCTTGCCGTCTTTGCCGATCACAAAGGTCGAGCGTGCGATGCCTAGATACTCTTTGCCGTAGTTTTTCTTCACCTGCCAGACGCCGTAGAGTTTGGCGACTTCGTGCGCGGGGTCGCTTAATAGGATGTGCTTTAGGCTCTGTTTTTGCGCAAAGGCGGCGTGGGATTTGACGCTATCGGGGCTTACTCCCACGATCACGGTGTCTTTAGCTATAAAATCGCCGTAAAGCGCGCTAAATTCGCACGCTTCGGTCGTGCAGCCGGGAGTGTTGTCTTTTGGATAAAAGTATAGCACGACGTTTTTACCGACGAAGTCTTTTAGACTGACGCTTACGCCGTCGCTGTTTTCTAGGCTAAACTGTGGCGCCGTATCGCCCGCTGCTAGCGTGATCTTTCGCTCCAAATCTTCTTTAGAAAATTCGCTCATTTTTTCTCCTTATTTTGTCTGATCTCTTCTAGGCTTAGGCCGCTTTTACCGATACTATCCATGCCCAGAGTCTCGATCATCACTAGCACCGCGGCGGGGTCTTTGCCTAGCACGCGCGCTAACGTGTCCGTGACCTCGGCGATGATTTGCTTTTTTTGCTCTTTTGTGGGTTCCGGGGCGGCTAATTTGATATTTACGAAAGGCATTTTTTTCTCCTTGGTTTAAATTTGGGCTAATTATATCAAATTTAGCCCTTTTAGCCTTGCTCTGGCGGGTTAAATTTAAAACGAACCGATAAATTTAACCCGTCGCCTGCGAAGTTTAGCCCGCTTAATCTCAAATTTACCCGCGGTTTTATACAATCTTTAAAATTTATGAAATACAAAGGCACGATATGAAACAAACTATGACGATACATGAAAAAAGGCTAAAACGCGCCATAAATCAGTATAAAAGCTGGACGAAGGATAACGCTCATTACGAAAAAGCGGTTTCAAATTTCTATTTTATGAGCGGGTACACCTACGAGACGTTTCAAAAAGCGCTAAGGTCGGGCAAGCCAAATGCCGGCTGGACGGCTATCATGCAGGTGTCTAACCGCGAAGCGGACTTGAGTTATTACGGTTGTTTAAGACTGCTAGCAGGCGATAGCGAGGGCTGGGACTATATAGACCTCGCGCTTGAAGGCTCTTGGATGAACTTTAAGCTCTCTCATTTCGGCGACATCGAGGCGGGAACGGCTTTTATGCTCGCTTATTTTTATCTGATAGGATACAAAAAGCGCGCCGATTATTTAGGCGAGTTTTTCTACTACTTCGAGCGAGACGAAAAGGCTAAAGAGCAGCTAGAGCATACCGATATTCCGAGATTTATCGTGCAGCTGTGGGCAAAGAGTAAAAATTTGCCGACCGAGCGTTTGGGCGAGTTTTTGAAATTTGAGCGAAAAGATAGCGGCTACGGCGAGCTAACTAGGCTTTTATACGAGCCTGATTGTTCGGATATAGAGCGGGCTATAGAGCTAGCCTTGGACTTTCACATCGAGCAGTCGGCTAAAGAAAGCGGCTGGATGTGTACTAGCCTGGCTTTTTATCTTTTTCCGGTAGAGATTTTATATTTTTTAAAGCTACGCGAAGAAAGAGGCCTAACGACGCGCGTGCCTAGCGAACACATCTTGTGGCGCGAATACGAAAAGATAAAGCCGACTCTAGGCGGCGCCGTCAAAATGCCGCAGCGGGACGAGGCTTTTATGCTGGCGTTTAACAAGGCCGTATCGCAGGGATTTTTTAAAGCGGAGGACTTGGACTTTTTATAATCCGGCTTATAAATTTAGACGGCTAAATTTAAACCGCTAAAATAAATTCGCAAAGTAAAGGAAGATAAATGGACAAGACAAGCTTTTTGCAGGGTTTGACGGCGTTTTTGCGCGAAAACTACCGCCGCGACGACGCTAAAATTTTAAAAGGCCGCGTTAAATTTAAAAACGGCAGGCTTTAAAATAACGGAGATTATATGAAGATTATGAAATTTAAAAATAGCTACCGACAATCTTGGATAGCGACTATGCCGGAGGGGCTTAGCGCGGCAAATATGTTAAATTTGATAAAATCGCAGCGGATAGAGGATGATTTCGTTTATGATTTATATATATCCGCGCCGATTAGCAAGGTTAGAAATTTACATTTTATCCATAACGATATGCTAGGAGACGTTGCGGTAGTTAGCCCCGCGCTTTGCGAAATTTTTATAAAATACGCGCAAACGCAGCCCGTGCGCTTAAGGCTGCACTGCAAAGACGGGACGATAGAGGACTACCGCATAATAAACGCCCTGCAAACATCTGACGTTATAAACGAAGAGCGCAGCCAAAAGATATATTTGAGCGAGGGCGGCGAATATTTTATCGGCGATATATGCCTAAATTCGCGCATCCCCGAGGATTTCGTCTTAGGGCGAGATACGCGGCACCAAACAAAACTGTTTTATTCGGAGCGCTTTGCTAAGCTGATAAAGGATGCAAATTTAGACGAACACGTCGTTTTTGAGGATTTGCCCTCGGTCGCTAATTAGCTTAGGCGCTAAAATTTAAGAACGAATAGTAAAATTTAAAAGCGAATTTGGCCCGTAAACGCGCAAATTTAACGTAAGCGTTACGCCAAGATAAAGGAAAAATATGAAAGAAAATTTAACCGATAAAACCGAGCTTTTAGAGCCTGCTAAAATCACGGAGCTTATTTTGAGCGAAAATTTAACCGCTCTAAAGGCACTTCTTGCCAAAGGCTGGGACGTAAACGAAAAGCTGCCCGCGCAGGACGATTTGCAAACTCCTTTGCAAATCGCGTTTTATAACGATAAAAAAGACGCGCTTTATTTTCTTTTGGACGAAGGCGCAAAGATAACTAGCGAGCTTTTTATCGAAGCTTGCGAATACGGCGACGATCCGTCTTTGATTAAGCGGCTTATAAAGTGCGGCGCGGACGTAAATGCCCACGCTCATATCAGCTCGCTAAAAGCTGCCATATACGGTAAAAACGAAGAAATAGCCCTTTTGCTTATAGAAAACGGCTTTAGGCTCGTTCCCGACGGCACGACGCTTAGAGAAGCGGCTATGGAAGGGCTTGGCAAGCTGATAGAGCGGCTCATTCAGTGCGGTTTTGACGTAAACTACTGCGAACCAGATACCGTGTATCCGTATAACGCATCCGCGCTTCAGGCGGCCGCCTCGTATGCGGATCTTGCGTTAGTAAAGCGCCTTATAGAGCTTGGCGCAGACCTTAGCTACGAGGATAAATACGGCGAGCGCGCCTATCACTACGCGCTGCGAAACGAGCGCAAAGAGGTAGCCCTGTATATAAAATCCGTAGAGCCGTCCGCTTGGCACGACGATGAGGAGCGCCTAAAGAAGCTAAAGTCCTACAAACTGCCAAAGGGACTTGTTTCTTTGCTACGTTCAAACGACAGGCGCGTGTTGCTGCCGGGGTGCGAATATACGGGCTTTATAGAGTTTGCCTCGCTTGGCGACGTAAGGGAGGTAAAGTGGAAAAATAAAAAATTTCTAGACCTTCTTATAGATGCGGATAGATACGGAGCGGACGGGTTTTTGGTATGGCATCCTAGCAGTAAAATGCTAGCTAGCGCAGACTACGAACACGGAGTTTTTACGCTACTTTGTAGCTTTGAGGAGTTTATGGCGGATCCGTCTGCCGCGATAAATAAAATTTTTAAATAACAAAGGAGATAAAATGAATGATGTTTTTGAACAATTGGCAACTTTAGCCGAGACTAAAAAACAGCAAACCGCCGTTGCTAAATTTATCGAAAAGGGATTTAAGTTCACCCGCCAGCCCGATGCCCAGAAGTTCACTTTCCTCGTATATGATTTTTTCGTAGCGGGCAATATGCCTGCCGTGCAGCTTTGCATAGACTATCTCGTAGCGCAGGGATACCCAACTGCCAAAAACGAAAAAAAGTTTCTTAACTGGGTTTTTATGGAGCCTGTTTACTATCTGAAGTACTTTATCAGCGATGCCTCGACGCAAAAGAAGTTACACCATGATCTCCTTAATCTCTGGTATGAATCCACTAAAAGACAGATATTAGAACATGATAAGGGCAAACACGATGAGGCTTATATAGATGAGTGGGTTAAAGCAAACGTTAACAAGACGCTTTCTATCATTCGCTCGGGAGAGACGATCGCTTCTTGTAAAGAAGACGTCGCAAAACACTCAAGAACTATTAATGACGAATATGAACAAAATATAGGTTTGCTCGATGAGTATTGCCGTGCATTGCTCTATAAGGCTGAGACTACGCAGGGCCAACAAGAGCTTGTGTCCCAGACCCAAAACCATATCGCTTTGCTTAAGGATTTGTATAAAAAAGTCAATAAGATAAAGTAAAATTTAACCAGCCGTCCGTAAAAATTTAGTAAAATACCAAAAACCGCCGAAAGGATAGTAATGAATATAGAAATTTTAGCGCCGTATTGCACTACCGCAAAACAGCAAAAACTCCTTGAAAAGCTCCGCAAAAAGCTTTCGCTCAAAAGTAGCAAAGACCTGCAAACCGTTGTTGAACTCATAGAGCGTCTGTTCGTAAGCAAACAATATGAGGGCTTATTGGCTTTCTTGCCCGAAATACTTGCAGTGCCTTTTGCCGCGAATTTTAATCTATGGTACCCTATAGAACGCTCTTTTGCGCTCATCGCCGAAGTGCCTACCATCACGCCGGAACAGCGCAAAGCGTGTTTTTTGCATTTTAAAAGCGTTACCGATTACAAAGGCTTGCCTGATTTTCAAGATATGTATGATGACTATTTCCAGGATTATTTGGCGCTTTACTTTTTAAACAATACCTTGGAATATCTTCACAAGTGCATAGAAGAGAAAGAAACTTCTTATGAATTTTCATATCGTATGAGCCTAATCATAGACGCTTCACGGGTAAAACTCATCAATGAAGAAGTTGATTACAAAACGCTTGAATTTCCCGATAAGGATCGCCAACCTACTTATAACAGCAGGGAGGAGCTGCAAAACTATATGAACGCCCTGATAGCCGAACAACTAGACGCCTTGCAGGATGATAAATTTAAAAAATATTACTAATGAATATAGAAATTTTAGCACCTTATTGCGCAACCCCTAAGCAAAAAAGCCACTTTGAAAAGCTAGAAAAAAAGCTTCCTCTAAAGAGGGAAAAGGATCTTTATAAGCTTTACGAGCTAACGGCTATCTTGTATGCGAGCGGGCGATACGATGGGCTGTTGGCATTTTTACCGGAGCTGCTAGCGGTTCCTTTTACGGCGGATTTTGACCTTTGGTATCCGGTGGAAAAGGCTGTATGTCTGATAGCTCAAATCTCTCAACTTGCTGAGTCAAAGAAAGAAGAGTGCTTTTGGTTCGTAAAATCGCCCGATGAATCTAAAACCGCTAAAGAGACCGTGCGAAATGCTTTTTGTACGATTTCTTGCGTATCCGGTGAATCCTTGAGGCGGTGGGAGGAGGGCTTAAATAAAGAACAGACGCAAGCGCTTGATTTATATTTTCGTAGGTATTTGAGCATATTTGACGTAGAAAATAACCTAAAAGACCTAGAGGAGGCTTTAGACTATGGCAAAAATTTCTTATGGCAATTCTGGGCGAGATTTGACGTGCTTACGAGCGCTTCTAAGGCTAAAATTATAGACAAGCAGGCGCTTTGCGATACGTCTATCTTTCCCGAGTGGTTGCCAAGGCTTGAGTGCGAAGGCGAGGCGTTGCAAACGCGTATGGACTCTCTTATCGCAGAACAAATAACCGCCTTGCAGGATAAGAAATTTAAAAAATATTATTAAAGGAAAAATATGAGCGAATTTAACTTTGGGCTTTTTAAAAAGCGTTTAAATATATTTTTAGAAAAAATAGAAGACTTTGGCGGCGAGACTGATCCCCTCACGATAGAAAAGCCCGCTACCGAGGAGGAAATCAAAGCCGTAGAAGCAAAATTAGGCTATACGCTGCCTGCGCATTTGCGTGAAGTGCTTTTGGAAAACACCGCTCATTTGGAGTTTTATTGGAGTATCTATACGGATGAGGACGAAGAAGACGAGGATTTGCTGCCTGATGAATTCGCCGAAATCTCCTCTGGAGAGTTGCTTTTTGGACTGGATTTGCTTTTAGGCTATGAAGAAAGTCGCAAGAGCTGGGCGGAGGACGTATATTGTGATTGCGGTAATGCATACGACCGCGTTTGGCATAACAAAACGGCTTTTCATCAAGTAGGCAACGGCGATTATATCGCTATTGAGTTAGAGCCGGAGAACTATGGCAAGGTTGTGTATCTTAGCCACGACGGTAGCGAAAATCACGGGCTTTATATAGCGAATAATTTTAAGGAATTTTTGATGAACTACGCCGCCGTGGGTTGCACGGGAGGCGAGGACTGGCAGTGGGAGCCTTTTTATACCAAAGGCAAAGGCATAGACCCAGCCTGCAAAAACGCTCGCAACTGGTATAAAATTTTAAACATAGATCCGGCTAGCTTGCGCTAAAGCGGTTTTGCGCTCTAAGATCCGGCTAGCCCGCGCGAGGCGGCTAAATTTACCCCGCCGGCTCGCTTAATCTCAAATTTACCCTTTATTTTATACAATTTTTAAAATTTAATCCAAAGGATTTCTATGAAAATAATCTCTAAATTTACGCGGATTTTAGCCGTCTTTTGCTTGCTCGGCTCTATGGCAAACGCGCTAGAGGAGGGCAAGGAGTATCAGATACTACAAAAACCTCTAGACGTGCCTAAAAACAGCGTCGTAAAGGTCTTTAGCTACGAGTGTCCGCACTGCTATAAATTCGACAAAACCGTCACGCCCAAACTCTTTAGCGAGCTAGACGGAGTTAAATTTATCCCGTATCACTTAAAAACCAAAGGAAAGCTCGGCGAAACGGCGAGTAAAATTTTTGCCGCGATGATCGCTCTAGACGAGGCAAACGACGTTAGTTTGCTAAGCGAGAAGTCTAAATTTAAAAAAGCTAAATTTGCGGTTTATAACGCCGTTCACGACAAAAACGACGATTTTAAAGACGGCAAGGATAAGGCTAGATTTATCAAAACCGCCATTAGCGCAGCGGGCGTGAGCGAGGCGGACTACGACAAGGCGCTAGCTAGCCCGCGCGCGCAAGAAATTTTAAAAACATGGGACGAGAGCTACGACGTAGCCAAGGTTCAGGGCGTGCCAGCATACGTCGTTAGCGGTAAATATCTGCTAAACGCGCAGGCGTTAGGCTCGATCGATGCTATGGCTGCCGCCGTCAAAGAGCTATCGGCGAGATAATGGACTACAATATCGAAAACAAGGGCTTTGTCTGCTTTGTTTATAACTTGCAGCGAAGGCAAGCATTTTGGGCGTGGCTGCTTGCGGTTTTGGCGGTCAAATTTATCTTGTGCGAGCTGTTTTTAGGCAGCGCGGTAGCCGACGCGCTCGTGGTGAAGCTACGCTTTGCGACGCTGTTTGCGGCGTTTGGCGTGTGTGTAGCGATGTGCGCGCCTAAGGTATTTGGCGTCAAGCTCGCGGGATTTTTCCTGATTTTTTTGGGCGTGATATTCGGGCTTGATTACTCTACGAGCGATTTTAGCGGCGTTAGCGAGATTAGCTTTCCTTTTGCGCTACCGCTAAATGAAATTTGCCCGAGCCTTTTTGCGCCTGATTTTAGCGCGGCAAACGAGGCTGGATTTATCAAAATTTACGCATGGGCGAATTTTGCGTTTTTTGCGGTGTTTGGGGCGTTTTGTTTGGTGATGATACTAAGCTGGTTTGTGTATAATGCCCGTAGCAGCGAAATCAATAAAATTTAGGTTTTGGATTCCCCGGCTCGGCTGGATTTTAAAAGTAGTTTTCGGCTAGGATACTCGGGTCACGGACGACCAGTCCACTTATCACTAATAAAGGAGAAAAGATGAAAAGAACTCTCTCGTCAGTCGCCCTAGCTGCGGCGTTACTCGGCGGTCTAAGCACGGCTGCGCTAGCTATCGGCGGACCTAGCGGCGCGCACATAGACTACGGCATCCCGGGCAAGATCGGCGAAGTAGTCGTAAACCCATACGACATCGCGCCTCTAACGGCGGTGATCAAAAACGGCGGCTACACGCTAGCAAACGCAAAAGTCACCATCGTGCCAAAGCCTGATGGCCAGACGATCAGCTATAAGGTCGCCGACAAGCACCTTCGCACGCACGGCGGAATCCCGGTTTTTGGGCTCTACCCCGACTATCAAAATACCGTCGAGGTGGAGTATGATAAAATTTACAAGGGCCAAACCGAGCATATAAAAGAAAGCTATAAAATTTACGCGCCTGCGATCTATCTAGAGAGCTCTGGCATGCCGTCTCAAAAGGGCGCGCTGTTTGATAAAATCGAGGTCGTAAAGGCTCCGAGCGCGAAATTCGCTAACCGCCTCTACTACGTAAATAACTTCGTAAATAAAACCGGCAAGGGCACCAAAGTCGTGTGGAACAACCCCGCAGGCGGCGCGATCGAGTGGAACTACAGCCCAAACAACTTCGTGTTAGACACCAAGGGCGAAGTGCGCTGGTATCTGGAGCCGAGTAAAATTTACGACCTCAAGCAGCCTTTTAGCGCGGGCGTTATGATGGGCTTTAAGCAAAACGACGACGGCGCGATGACATGGGGTTACGGGCAGCGATACGCAAAATACGACATAATGGGACGCGAAATTTTTAACCGCGAGCTACCTGCGGGATACAACGACTTCTCGCACTCTATGGACGTTGCGCAAAACGGGCATTATTTCCTCCGCGCGGCAAACGCCAACTATAAGCGCGCCGACGGCAAAAACGTCCGCACCGTGCGCGACGTCATCGTCGAGGTCGATAGAGACGGCAACGTCGTAGATGATTTTAGGCTGTATGAAATTTTAGATCCGTACCGCGACATCGTGCTAAAAACGCTCGATCAGGGTGCGGTGTGCCTAAATATCGACGCTAGCAAGGCGGGCCACACCGCGAGCACGGACGAGTTAGCCGCGATGGATACGAACGAAAAATGGGGCGACATCGTGGGCTCGGGCCCTGGACGCAACTGGGCGCACGTAAATAGCGTGGATTATGATCCAAGCGACGATAGTATCATCATCTCCAGCCGCCACCAAGACGCCGTCATCAAGATCGGCCGCGACAAAAAGATCAAGTGGATAATGGGCGCGCACAAAGGCTGGAAGGACCAGTTTAAGGGCTACTTGCTACAGCCTGTAGATAAAGACGGCAAAAAAATCGTCTGCGAGGACGAGTACTCAAAATGCCCGGGATATGAGAGCGAGAAGGGTGGATTTGACTGGCAGTGGACGCAGCATACGGCATTTCGCATCGATAGCAAGTCTAAAAAAGGCGTAGTGTATCTCACCGTCTTTGATAACGGCGACACCCGCGGTATGGAGCAGCCTGCGATGGCGGGCATGAAATACTCCCGCGCGGTCGTCTATAAAATCGACGAAAAAGCTAAAACCGTCGAGCAAGTCTGGGAGTACGGCAAGCAGCGCGGTAGCGAGTGGTACAGCTCGGTTACTTCGCTAGCGCAGTATCAAGACGACCTCGATAGCGTGATGGTTTACTCAGCGGTCGCGGGCATGCAGTTTGACATCGCCAAAGGCCGTCCGGTAGGCGTGCCTAGCCCGCATATCAACGAGTTTGAATGGGGCGCAAAAGAGCCGTCAATCGAAATCAAAATGACCAACGCGATGGGCTATCAGGCGTTTCCGTTTAGCCTAGAAAAGGCGTTTGAGAAGTAAAATTTAGCGGCTCCCGGCCGGTGCGCTTCGGGGCCGCTTTTTGGTAAGTTTGGATTTTGCGCTTGCGACCGGGTTAAATTTGCCCGCTCAAATTTGACGGGTCGCAGGCTTTAAATTTAGATCAAATTTGACGCTCGTCCGCACTCACTCGGATGCGGCAAATTTGACGGCAATAGGTAAAATTTAGGCTCGCGTTTCCATCCTTTGCGCTAGTCTAAATCTTACCTTTTCCTGCCAAGCGTTTGGGAAAATAGGACTCCGAAAGACAATAGCAACGCCTGAACGCTTGGATTTTAGTAAAACGCTGCCTAGATTTTCGTCGCTGTTTAAATTTACCCGTTTTCCTCATAAATTTGCTTTGAATTTTCAAATTTACATCCTTGTTGCCGTAAAACCGATATAATCAACAAAAACGACGGAGGCGAAAAATGCAAAAATTTGTCGAGCAAAAATTTATCGGCGAGCGCGCGATGTTTGGCACAAAGGACGCTGAGTTTGAGCGGTGCGGGTTCGCAGCGGGCGAGTCTCCGCTAAAGCACGGGCAAAATTTGCGCCTAAAAAACTGCACTTTCGAGTGGAAGTATCCGCTGTGGTATACCAAAAACGTCGCCGTGGAGGGCGGATTTTTGATGCAGACGGCGCGCGCGGGCATCTGGTACGCGCGAGACGCGAGCTTTAAAGATACGCTAATCCAGGCGCCAAAATCCTTCCGCAGATGCCAAAACTTGAGGCTAGAAAACGTAAATTTGACCCAGGCCGAGGAGACGCTGTGGAGCTGCGCGGACGTGGAGATAAAAAACGTCTGCGCACGCGGGGATTATTTTGCGATGAACTGCGAAAACGTGCGCGTTTACGGGCTAAATTTGGACGGTAACTACGGCTTTGACGGCTGCAAGAACCTGCTCGTCGAGGATAGCAAACTGCTTAGCAAAGACGCCTTTTGGAACTGCGAGAACGTGACCGTGCGAAACAGCTTCATCAGCGGCGAATACCTCGCGTGGAACAGCAAAAACGTGACCTTTGAAAACTGCGTGATAGAAAGCTTACAAGGGCTTTGCTACGTGCAAAATCTCGTGCTGCGCGGCTGCCGGACGCTAGATACCACGCTAGCCTTTGAGTATTCAAGCGTGGACGTAGAAATTTTAGGCGGAATAGCTAGCGTGAAAAACCCGCTCTCAGGCGTTATAAGGGCAAAAGAAATAGGAGAAATAATAATGCAAAAAGAGTGCGTAGATCCTGCCGCGACTAGGATAATTTTAGAAAAATAACGGCGCGTTTTGCCGGCGGCTTTTATGAGTTTTTGCTGTTTTGCCTGCGCGGCAAAGTATAGCGCAAACTTTGCCTAAAAGCCGCAAAAACGCATAATAAAAAATTGATCAAAAGGAATAAAAATGAAAAAATATATCGCGATTACGGGTGCAAGTTCTGGTATAGGAGCGGCTACGGCAAAGGCTTTTGCCGGGCGCGGAGAAAATTTGATCCTAATCGCGCGCAGAGCGGAGATGCTGCAAAACTTAAAGGACGAGATCGCGCAGATCGCGCCGGAATTAGACGTAGTAGTTAAAATTTGCGACCTTGCTTGCAGCAAAAACGTCCGGGAGCTTTGGGAGAAGCTAAAAAGCTACGAGCTAAAGGCGCTCATAAATAACGCCGGCTTTGGCGACTACGGAGCCGTAGGCGAGCAAAATTTAGATAAAACCGAGCAGATGTTGCAGCTAAACGTCGTCGTGCTTACGCTGCTTTCTAGCTTATTTGCGCGAGATTATAAGTATAAGCCCGCTCAGCTCATCAATATCTCCTCCTCTGGCGGCTATAGCATGGTGCCAAACGCCGTCACCTACTGCGCGAGCAAATTTTTCGTAAGCGCCTTTACGGAGGGCTTGCACCGCGAGCTAGCGCAGGATAAAGACGCCAAAATGCAGGCCAAAGTTCTAGCGCCCGCCGCGACCAGGACGGAGTTTGGTCCCGTGGCGACGGATGATGCCGGTTACGACTACGACGCGGCTTTTAAGCGCTATCACTCAAGCGAGGAGATGGCGGAATTCCTGCTTGCGCTTTACGATAGCGACGCGTGCGTGGGCGCGGTTAATCGCGATAGTTTCGAATTTAGCCTAAGCAAGCCGAGGTTTGATTACGCGGGCAAATGACGCTAAATTTAAACCGAATTTCTTTGGATAAAGGGATTTTGATTAAATTTGGCGTGATTAAATTTAACGAGCCGTTTAAAAATAAATTTAAAGGAAAAATATGTCGTTTCTTGAAAAATTAAAGCTAGCTTTTTACACGATTTGTCGCCCTGAAAAGCTTATTTCGTTTAGGCTCGAAAAGCCCAATCCGCGCTACACGCGCGAAGCTAATTTTACCCTAAAATACGGCGTCCTTAACGCTCATCAAAATATGAACGCCGTCACGATCGCATATGATCGCTTGTGCGAGCAGCATACGGGATTTAAGCCGCTTTTTATCATCGAAAACGCCCCGCAATGCGAATACACGAATATGCATGCAAGCTCTAGTTTCGAGACGCTGGACGAGGATGAGTATAACGCGCAAAATCCTGACGCGCGCGACTTTCCCGTTGCGGAGTTTCGTTTGATGCTAAGCAAATTAAACAACCCCGAATATAAGGCTGAAGTGAGCGAATTTTACGGTAAATTTAGTCTAAACTACCCGCATAAACTAAAAGCGCTAGAATACGTAAATACCCGCGACTACGACGCCCTTGACGAGGATATCGACGTTTATCTGTGCCCTTGCGAGCGCAGTACGGACGTATTTGCGAGAATGATTCAGGGGTATTTTTCTGACGATTTTGAGCCCGAGCAGACGTATGCGTTTATATTAATGATGAATGAGCGATTTGGATTTGAGTTTATCGGCATAGGAGCTACGTTAATGCTATTTTACCGCCGAGAAAATTTAAGCGACGATAAGGCAGAGGAGCTACTGCAAGAGCTGGCTAAAATTTACGATACGCCTTACGAGGCGATCAAAAAAGCCCTGTGGCATAGCACGTTTGGATCTAATAAGACGCTCGTGCTGCCTTTTGCCGAAAACATCGAGGATGCAGTGACGGAGAAGCTGTAAATTTGGGGTAAAATTTACCCCGAAAACTCAAAATTTTAAGCCCAAATCTTAAACATTACAAAATTTTAAAGAAATTTTAGCTACACTCAGCAAATTTTATAAAAAAGGATGCCAAATGAACCCTTCCGAATTTATCTGGATGGATGGAAAATTAGTCAAATGGGAGGACGCTAAAGTCCACGTCTTAACTCACTCGCTTCACTACGCAAACGCCGTATTTGAGGGCACGAGAGCCTACATGACGGATAAGGGCTTAGCGGTATTTCGCCTTAGCGATCACACCGCGCGCCTACTAAAATCAGCCAAAATGACGATCCTAAACGTCAAATACACGCAAAAAGAGCTTGAAGACGCGCAGGTCGAGCTACTTCGCGCAAATAAATTTAAATCAAACGTCTATCTGCGCCCGATCGTTTACCTAGGCTACGGCGTGATGGGTCTAGCTCACACTAAAGCTCCGGTAAATACCGCAATCGCGGCGTGGGAGTGGGGCGCGTATCTAGGCGAAGAGGGGCTAAAAAAGGGCATCCGCGTGAAAATTTCAAGCTTTGCCAAACTAAACGTCGGCGGTCAAATGAGCCGCGCGAAATCAAGCTCGAACTACCTCTGCTCGCAAATGGCAAACTACGAAGCCAAAGAGGCAGGCTACGACGAGGCGCTGCTGCTTGATAGCGAGGGCTACATCTCAGAGGGGCCGGGCGAGTGCTTTTTTATCGTGGAAAACGGCGCGCTAATCACTCCTCCAAACGACAGCAGCCTAGCTAGCATCACGCAAGACACCGTCATCAAAATCGCTCGCGATCTAGACATCGAAGTGCGCAGAGAGCGCATCACTCGCGACCGCGCATATACTGCGGACGAGGCTTTTTTCACGGGTACGGCGGCCGAGGTCACCCCGATAAGCGATATCGACAACCGCGTTATCGGCGCGGGCGAGCGCGGAGCGGTAACTAAACGCCTACAAGACGCGTATTTTGACGTAGTTTACGGACGCAATCCGAAATACGCCTCGATGCTAACTTATATTTAAGGAACGAAATGCCAGCGGATTTAAATGATTATTTTAATAAAAAACGCGGCTCCGGCGGCGGAGACGATAACGGCGGCGAGAGCAAAGGGCCGAAAGTAAATTTTAAAACGCCTGATTTTAAAGGTTTTGGCAAAATTTCTGGCTTTGCCTACGTTATCATCGCGATAGTGGCCGTGATCGCGCTCACGCAGCCTTTTGTAGTGATAAACTCCGGCGAAGTGGGCATCAAGGCGACCGCCGGTAAATACGACCCGTCTCCGATGCAGCCGGGACTACACTTCTTTATCCCGTTTTTGCAAAAAGTCATCGTGGTCGATACGCGCGTACGCCTCATCAACTACACGTCGGGCGAAGATATGGGCGAAGCGGCGCAAAAGTACGGCGCGCAGGCTCAAGCCGGCATCATCCGCAAAAACTCGATCTCCGTTTTGGACGCGAGAAACTTGCCCGTCAGCATCGACATTACCGTGCAGTACCGCTTAAATCCAGAAAATGCGCCTCAAACGATCGCGTCTTGGGGCCTTAGCTGGGAAAACAAGATCGTAGATCCAGTCGTGCGCGACGTTGTGCGCAGTATCGCGGGTAAATACACCGCCGAGGAGCTTCCGACGAAGCGAAACGACCTAGCCACGGCTATCGACGAGGGTATCCGCAAGGATATCGACGCGCAACCGAATAAACCCGTCGAGCTGCTAACCGTGCAGCTACGCGAGATTATCTTGCCTGAAAAGGTAAAAGAGCAGATCGAGCGCGTACAAATCGCTAAGCAAGAGGCCGAGCGAACTAAATACGAAGTAGAGCGCGCAAATCAAGAGGCGCTCAAAAAAGCAGCCCTCGCAGAAGGTACGGCAAAGGCCGCTATCATCGAGGCTCAGGGTCGTGCGGACGCTGCTAAGATAGAAGCCGACGCGCAAGCCTACGCAAACAAAGAGGTTGCAAAAAGCCTCGATCAAAATTTGCTAAATTTAAAACAGATCGAGACGCAGGGTAAATTTAACGAGGCGCTACGCGAAAACAACGACGCGAAGATATTTTTAACGCCTGGCGGAGCGGTGCCGAATATCTGGGTAGATACGAAGGATAAAGCAAAGCAAAGCGCGATAGCACAATAACTTTGCTTGAAGCGGCTTGTCTCGCGAGCGTCTTTAACGGAGCTAGTAAAAATTTAGCTCGGCGGACTACTTGTCCAGCTACGCTAAATTTTTACGTCGCTTCTGCTTGCAGTTGCGACCGTAAGGGAGGCAAAGCCCTTTCTCTATTTAGCGTTACGAGCATAGCGAAGTAAAAATCCATCTCGCGATACTTCGCCTTGACTTTTTTGCACCCAAATTTGAAGGTAAATCCGTAAATTTAGCCTTAAATTTTACCGCTGAAACTCATAGCAGAACGCCGTATTCGGCTATTTTCGTAAAATTAAAAATACGATGTAAAACTTTATTTTCGTGGTTTGAGCTTTACCGCCGCATTTAAGATAAACGCGGCATTTATAGCAATTAGCGCATAATTTGTAAATTCGATTTGTAGATTAAGATTAAGTTTTTGTAGCTTTTTGTCGCAAGTAAATTACACCGATAGTTTTTTATGCGCTGCTCTTTTATTGCGTTAGTTTTTGCGGTATTTTTGGTTAATTTAATATCAAATTTACTTAGCTTTTGATATTCTTGCGAAAAATTTTAGTTAAAAGGATAAAAAATGGCAGTAAAAATAACAGATATTTGCATAAGCTGCGGCTCTTGTATCGACGAGTGCCCGACAAACGCTATCGTAGACGACGCAGATAACCCGACTGGAGAGGACGCATACTATGTCTATGCAGATAAATGCGTAGAGTGTGTAGGATTTAACGACGAACCTGCATGCGCCTCAGCCTGTCCTACCGACGGTTGTATCGTTTGGGACGCTCCTTATGCAGGACAGCCTTCTCGCGCCGAGATAACCGCCGATATGCGCATGGGCTCAACCGCGGTAATACAATAAATTTAAGCCCGCATTTTGGGCTTATTTTGAATTTTAATTTTTTTTTGATATAATCACCGCCTTATAAAAATCACAAAAAGGAAATTTTATGCAGCAAACGCTTTCTATTATTAAGCCTGATGCCGTAAAAAAGGGCGTTATCGGAAAAATCGTGGATAGATTCGAAAGTAACGGACTAAGAATCGCCGCTATGAAAAAAGTCAAACTAAGCAAATGCGACGCAAAAGCTTTCTACGCAGTTCACAAAGATAGACCTTTCTTCAATGATTTGGTTGATTTTATGGTGAGCGGACCGGTCGTAGTTATGGTTCTTGAGGGCGACGATGCGGTAGCTAAAAACCGTGATCTAATGGGTGCGACCAATCCGAAAGAAGCAAAACCTGGCACAATAAGAGCCGACTTTGCCGAGAGTATCGACGCAAACGCCGTTCACGGTAGTGACAGCCTAGAAAACGCTAAAAACGAGATTGCGTTTTTCTTTGCGACAAGAGAAATTTGCTAAATTTAGGTTAAATTTTGAAAATATCTTTCGCCAAAATCGCAAACAATCAAATGCCGTTTGAGTTAAACTCGGACGGACTGATTTTTAACGGCGAACTAGGAAAAATAAACCAAAATTTGGTTAGTTGCAAAGGTAAAATCGTAGGCGAGATAGCTCACAACTGCGACCGATGCGGCGAAGATATAAATTTAAAGCTTGATGAAGATGTAAATTTGATATTAAGCGACGGAATTTATAAAGATGAAGAAGAAAACCTCGACGATGTAGTTGAGTTTTTCGACGGTTTTATAAATTTGGAAGAAGTATTAACAAGTGAAATAGAAGCTTTTAAAAGCGATTATTTTTATTGTGAAAAATGTAAAAATCTATAAAGGAGAATAAAATGGCAGTACCTAAACGAAGAGTAAGTCATACTCGTGCGGCAAAGAGAAGAACACACTACAAAGTAACGCTTCCTATTCCCGTAAAAGATAAAGACGGCTCATGGAAAATGCCTCACCGCGTAAATAAAACTACCGGAGAGTATTGATACAAATGACCAGCATTTGCATTGACGCGATGGGCGGCGACTTCGGTCCGCAGCCTATTATCGGCGGCGTGATCGAAGCTTTAAAAGAAGTAAAATTTGAAGCTATCTTGGTAGGCGATACGAAAATCTTGGAAAGTCTCGTCCCGCAAAATTTAAAACAATATGTAAAATTTATTCAAGCCGACGAGATTGTTTCTATGAGCGATGGCGCCACTGACGCGTTAAAGCGAAAGGAAAGTAGTATTTTTAAGGCTATAGAGCTACTTAAAAATAAACAAACCAAGGCCGTAGTTTCTGCTGGACACAGCGGAGCCACGATGAGCCTTGCCACGCTTCGAGTCGGACGCCTAAAAAATGTTTCGCGTCCGGCTATTGCGACGTTGATGCCAAATGTTACCGGCGGTAAAACTCTAGTTTTGGACGTCGGCGCAAACGTAGACTGTAGGCCGGAACATTTGTTTCAGTTTGCGGTAATGGGCGAAGCTTACGCAAAGGAAATTTTAAAAATAGAGTCGCCTAAGGTAGCGCTTTTATCAAACGGCGAAGAAGAGTGTAAAGGCAATGATGTTACCAAGGAAGCCTTTGCGATGATTTCAAAACTTGATAGTTTCGTAGGCAATGCCGAAGGCAATCAAGTCTTTGATGGAAGCGTCGATGTCATAGTTTGCGACGGATTCGTAGGAAATATTTTGCTAAAAACTAGCGAAGGCGTAGCCGATGCAATCAGCAAGATTATCAAAAAACACGTTAAAAAATCTCCCGTAGCAATTGCCGGTTCGCTTCTCATGAAAAAAGTTTTTAAGACTTTAAAGCAGCAAGTCGACTACGATGAATACGGCGGGGCGCCGCTGTTAGGCGTAGACGGTTGCGTCATAATCAGTCACGGAAAAAGTACTCCTAAAGCTATCAAAAATGCGATATTTCAAGCATTAAATTTCGCAGATTCTAATATAAATAAAGTTATCGAAGACGAGCTTTCACGCTTTGCCAAATAAAATACAAGGTTAATATAAATGCCAAAAGCCTCATTAATATCCATAGCTGCATATGCCCCTGCTAAAATTTTAACGAATTTAGATCTTGAAAAAATGGTAGAAACAAGCGACGAATGGATAACTAAACGAACGGGTATTAAGCAAAGGCGAATAGCGCAGGATGAAGATACTAGCGACTTGGGAACAAAGGCGGCGAAGTTGGCGATCGAAAGAGCAAATCTGAGAGCAAAAGATATTGATGCCGTCATTTGCGCGACTATCTCTCCCGATCATTTTTGCATGCCCTCGACCGCCTGCAAAATCGCTAAAAATTTGGGCATAAACTCTGTTACGATGTTTGATATAAGCGCAGCTTGTACCGGTTTTATCTATTTGCTTGAACTTGCTAAATCTCTAATAGAAAGCGGCAGTAAAAAAAATATACTCATAATCGGAGCCGAAAAACTAAGTAAAATAATAGATTGGGCGGATAGGACGACTTGTATACTATTTGGCGACGGAGCTGGCGCGGCAGTCGTAAGCGCCGATAGTAAAAATGAGATTATAGACGTGCATACCGCAGCCGACGGCAACTATGCCGAGCTGCTTATCACGCCGGGCGGCGAAGAAAAATTTATTAAAATGTCCGGTAACGAAGTTTTTAAAGTCGCGGTTCAAACATTAACCAAAGACGTCGTAGAAATTTTAGAAAAAAATAAAATCCCCAGCGACAAAATCGACCTTTTTATCCCGCATCAGGCAAATTTGCGCATTATCGAAGCGGTTAAACAACGTTTAAATCTTTCAGACGAACAATGCGTAGTAACCGTCGGAAAATACGGTAACACTAGCTCGGCTTCCATACCGATGGCAATGAACGACGCTTATGAGGCCGGTAGGCTTAAAAATGGCGATTTGATTTTATTGGATGCTTTTGGAGGCGGCTTTACTTGGGGCTCGGCTTTACTCAAATTCGGCGGCGAAGACTACAAAAGATAATTTTTACAAATGCGATAATTTTTGTAAATTTAGGTTATTCTAAATAACGGTAATTTACTTAAATAAATTTTTAAATTTTACTCTATCGTAACTACAACCCTTCTAAAATTAGCCGAATACGAATACGATAAACAAATTATTTTTCCAAGGGCTACGACATGATAGTAAATAAAATTTACAAAATTTTTTTCTTGCGACGATGTAGAGCTAAATATCAAACGAGAGTCTATGCTTGAGTTTAAACTATATTGCGACGACAGAGGACCGGTTAAAGCCATAGTCTTCATAGTTCCGGGTCTAGGCAGCAATACGAACAACAGTTACCACGAGCATCTAGCACAGTTTGTATCCGATAAATTTAACCTAGAGTAAATTATTGCCGTATCGGCAATAGACCGCAAAACGGAGCGACTTGTTTTTTAGAGACCCAGATAAAATAATTTTCAAGAAAAATATCCAGCAATTTCGAGCAAAATTAGTATCGAAACGCTACCTGCGCTAGATACTAAAATTAACAAAAAAGCGAATGGCAATTTACCGAGCGATTTTAAATCGCAAATGTTGGTTATACTGCAACCGACTAAAAACGAATATCAAAATTTTATCAGCATGCAAGCTCAAGACGAGATAGAGACTGCGCTTTTATTAAGACAGTCTGCCGCTTAAATATGCAACCGATAAGCGTTAGCCGTAGTATTAACTGGCAGTTTGCGCGGAGCATATATAAACGCCCTAGCGGCAAATTTTGCGCTGCGGCTATAGAGGTCGTTTTGGACAATAACGGCTGCGTAAAGCTAAACCGGGAACTTACGGATCTTGACAAAGAAGTAGATTACGCCAAATTTAGCAAATATTTTACCGATATATTTTAAAGGCATCGGTATCTGCATCTTTGCTAAAAAACTCAGGCGTCGTTAAAGGTCCTTGCTTTACTTTTATGGGCGCGCGAAGATAGACGAAGCTCGCTGCGTCTAAAAATCCAAAACTCACGCCTCAAACCAAGCTAGCTATCGCCGTGCCGTAAAAGACCACTGCGCGCCTTCTAAAGGAAAATACAACTTCATAAGTAGCTTAAAATTTAGGTTTTTATGCGACATTATACGGGATAAAAAGTCGGTCAGGCGATAAATCAATCAAGTTACTAGTTTGCGGTTTAAATGCGTGGACAAAGGCGCTAGACTAAAAAGCGCCACCGCAAATACCAGACAAAATCATGACGCGCGAAAATAAATCTACAAAAATAAACCGTAAGTTAAACTACGGACGCTTTATGCTTACCCTGGCCTAGCGTTAAATTTAGTAGACAAACGCCAAATATCGTATATTAAAGCGGCGTTTTGACCTCGGAGTAAAATTTGAAACATTGCAAAAGATAAAATTTATCTCTTTTTAATTTTTAGATGATATAATTTCGCTACAAATAAAAATTATTAAGGAGAAAAAATGTTAGTAACAAAAAAAGCGCCTGACTTTACGGCTGCAGCGGTTTTAGGAAGCAATCAAATCGTAAATGATTTCAACCTATATAAAAATATCGGCGAGAAAGGTGCGGTAGTATTTTTCTACCCTATGGACTTTACCTTCGTTTGCCCTAGCGAGATCATCGCGTTTGATAAGAGATACGACGAATTTAAAGCTCGAGGTATCGAAGTTATCGGCGTTTCAACGGATAACCAATTCTCTCACTTTGCGTGGAAAGAAACTCCGGTAAACAAAGGCGGCATAGGCCAAGTTCGCTTCCCGCTAGTAGCCGATATGACGAAGTCTATCGCTCGCGGTTTTGACGTACTTTTAGAGGATGCGGGCGTCGCGCTTCGCGGTAGTTTCTTGCTCGATAAAGACGGCACCGTTCGCCACGCGGTTATCAACGACCTTCCGCTTGGAAGAAACATCGACGAGATGATAAGAATGGTCGATACGATGCTATTTACCAACGAGCACGGAGAGGTTTGCCCTGCGGGATGGAACAAAGGCGATAAAGGCATGAAAGCCGATACCGCAGGCGTCGCAGACTATCTATCTCACAACGCGGATAAGCTATAATCATCTAAATTTAAGGGCGAACTCTCGCCCTTATTGATCATTTTTAGATTAAAATATCGCAAATTTAATACAAAATATCAAAAATTAAATCAAAAAATAAGTTTTTTTTACTATAATCTAGCTTAAAATTCAAATTTATTCGGAAGGACTTATAATTCAAATGAACGTTACGTATAATGACGGCTCGTTTATGCGCGAGGATGCGGTAAACGTATTTGCTAGAGCTATGAAAGACAACCGTCAGGTGCATTTTTTAAATCTTTACAACGGCGTAAAAGTAGAGTGCATGGGCGAGGTAAAGCACGCAGAGGATGATACCGTCGTCTGCAAGGTAACTCTAGAGCAAATTTTAGCTATAAAAGAAGAAAAAAACGCCTACGTAGTACGCGATGAATATTTTCCGGAAAATTTAAGAGCCGACATCGTAGGATCTGATCTCACGAATTTAACCGTTATGCTACAAAATTTCACGTACATGCAAAATCTGCACGCAAATCTAAGAAAACACCAGCGCGTTTATCCTGATCGCTATACTAGAGTGATCTTGACGCAAAACGGTAGTGAAATAAGCGGCAATCTATACGATATCTCAAGGGGCGGCCTGGGCGTCGTTAGCTTGGATGACGGCGAGTTTAAAGAGGGCGAGCCTATAAATGCTAAATTTGAGTTAAGCATACCGGACGAGGCTGGCGACTCTAACAAAAGCATAAACATAGATACAGATCTAAAACTAGTCGCCGCTTTAAGATATAAGGGCGCGATGAGATATTGTTGCCAGCTAACCGGCAATGACGCTACTACGGGCGAAGATATAGCAAAATTTACGAAAAAACGCGTAATAGAAACTCTCGAAGAGCTCAAAGAACAGCTAAAAACCTACCAATAAATTTAACGCAAAACTAAAAGGCGAGCCTCGCGCTTGCCTTATTTTATTTTTACCCGCCTCGATTTCAAATTTACCCCGTAGCTTCACCCGAAATTTAATCAAAAATCAGTAAAATAGCCCAAAATTTACAAGGAAGCACATGAAAACCATCCAAGAAAATTTAAAGCTATTTTACGTCGGTCTCAAAAACAAAGAGCCGTTTTTTTACAAAAACAAGGACCTCACGACGCACGCGGCCATCATCGGAATGACCGGTAGCGGCAAAACCGGCCTTGGCATCAGCATCCTAGAAGAAGCCTGCATCGATAACATTCCGACCTTTATAATCGACCCAAAAGGCGATATGACAAACCTCGCTTTGGCCTTCCCGCAGATGAGCGCGCAGGATTTTGCGCCTTATGTCGATGAAAACGAAGCGCAAAACAAGGGCATGAGCGTGGATGAATTTGCCGCGAGCGAAGCGCAGACATGGGCAAAAGGCATCGAAGGCTCGTTTCAAAGCCTAGAGCGCGTGGGGCTTTTTAAAGATAGCGCCGAGTTAAAAATTTACACGCCAAAGAGCAGTAGCGGTGTCGGCGTGGCGTTGCTAGGCGATTTTGCCCGTCCAAATTTAGACGCAGGCAGCGAGGAGTTTAGCGAGTACGTAGGCTCTCTGGCTAGCTCGGTGCTATCGCTTGTGGGCATAGAAAACGACGTAAATTCAAAAGAACACCTACTCATCTCAAACATCTTTATAGATAAATTTAGCCGGGGCGCGGACGTGAGCCTAGAGGAGCTCATCGGCTTTATCGCGACGCCTCCGTTTGCCAAGATCGGCGTATTTGACGTGGAGAAATTTTATCCAAGCTCCGAGCGCATGAAGCTAGCGGTTAAAATCAACACGCTGCTTGCAAGCCCCGATTTTCGCGCGTGGCTAAGCGGCGAGCGACTCGATATCTCAAAGATGCTTTTTAACGCAAACGGTAAAGCAAAGTGCAATATCTTTACGATCTCGCACCTAAAAGACAGCGAGAGGATGTTTTTCGTGACGCTGCTGCTAAACGAGATCATCGCGTGGATGCGCAAGACCGAGGGCACTAGCTCGCTTCGCGCGGTGCTTTATATGGACGAGATTTTCGGATTTTTCCCGCCAAACGGCAACCCGCCTAGCAAAACTCCGATGCTAACTCTACTCAAGCAAGCCCGCGCGCACGGCCTTGGCGTGATACTGAGCACCCAAAACCCGGTCGATCTGGACTACAAAGGCCTTAGCAACATCGGCACGTGGTTTATTGGTAGATTACAAACCGCGCAGGATAAAGCGCGCGTGATCGACGGTATGACGGGGCTTGCGGGCTCTGCGATGGACAAAGGCGAGATAGAAAATCTCATCTCAAATTTGCAAAAGCGCAATTTTCTCTTAAAAAACATCCACGAAGACGGGCTGTCCGTCATCTCGACGCGCTGGGCTTTGAGCTATCTAAAAGGCCCGCTTAGCCGCGAGCAGATTTCAAATTTGATGAAAGAGCAAAAGGGTGGGTCAAATTTGAGCGAGCTAAGCCCGACAAAAAGCTCAAATTTTGCCGCCAAACCGGTGCTATCGCCCGACATCGCTCAAATTTACGCCGCAAGCTCAAATTTGCAGGAGGGCGGCGAGCTGGAGGGGTATCTTTACGGCGAAGCTAAAGTGCGATTTTACGATGCTAAAAAGGGGCTTGACGAGGTTCGCGAGGTAAATTTCACGCTAAGGTTGGATGAAGCTCAAAAAAGCGCCGATTGGAGCGAAGCTAGCGAAAATATGCGTTTTACCGCGGTTGCAGAGCCGAATTTCAAGCTCTCATACGCGCCGCTGCCGGGCTTTGTCGCGGGAGCTAAAAATTTCAAAGAGCTAACCAAAAATTTCAAAGAATTTATCTATAGAAACTACAAACTTAGGCTCTTTAGCGCGCTAAATTTAAGCTCGGCGCCGGGTGAGAGCAAGGAGGAGTTTTACGTGCGTTTGGCCGATAAATGCAACGAAATTTTAGAGGCGCAAACGGCCAAGCTCACGGCGGAATTTGATAAACAAAAAGCGCGCCTAGAGGAGAAACTAAACCGCTCGGTGGCAAAGCTTGAAAAAGAGCAGCGGGACTTTAAAAGTAAGGGGATCGAGACCGCGATCTCGGTGGGGGCTAGCATTTTGGGTGCGATTTTCGGCAAGGGGCTGTTAAGTAGCGGCAATATCGGCAAGGTCGCGACCTCCGCGCGCTCGGCAAACAGCGTGCTAAAAGAGCGCAGCGACGTCAAACTAAGCGAGCAAGAAGTCGCCCAGCTAAACGCGCAGATCGAGGAGCTGATGGCGAAATTTGAAGAAGACGCGAGCGCGCTAAAAGCCAAAAACGACGTACAAAACGTGGAGGTGACGGAGGTGGAGGTGGGGCCGAAGAGTAGCGATATTTATGACGAAAAGCTCTATCTTTTGTGGAAGTAGCGGCTTGTCTTTTTGCCCTATACTTCGTTGCTTTTAAATTTGGCTCGGTCATTACCGACTAGGTAACTCCCGTCGCCAAATTTAAAAGCGCCTCGTCTAGAACAAAAATACTTCGCCTTAGCTTTTTTACGTCCAAATTTGAAGTCAAATTTGGCTAAATTTGCAAATTCTACCCACCGAGACCCGCACCTTAAAAACTCAAATTTAAAATTTGCGGTGCGGTAGCACCAGATAAAACTGCGCATAGCGCAGCAACCTCTCACGTCGTAGGGGTTGGGGGATTGTTAAGGGGGAAGGGAGCGACTTCGTAATTCAAGCCCCTTCCCCCTTAACAAGAAAGATTAAATTTAATGCACAACGCTAAATTTAGCCAAATCAAATTTAGCACCTTAAAGACGCAGGTCTCGGTGCGTAAAATTTAGAAATATTTCCATACAAAAAATATAATTTTCGCTTCGCTTGTAAAAAATATATAAATTTTACCTTAAGAATTATTTTTCTAAGGCTAAAGTGTGTAAAATAGTCGCAAATTTTTGAAAAAGCTCGCAAAAAGAGCGGAATTTATACGCAAAATGCGGATTTTGAGAGTAAAATCAGAAAAATTCTTTGAAAGGAAGTTAAATGAAAACTACATCTTTGGCATTAGCTGGCTTGCTTTTCGCATCTGCGCTGGGCGCAAAGGAGTTCGTATCTATCGGTACGGGAGCGATGACGGGCACGTATTATCCGGTGGGCGGAGCGATATGTCGCCTCGTGAATAAAGACCCGCAGATGAAATGCTCGGTGCAATCAACCGGCGGCTCGGTCTACAACGTAAATAACGTGCTAAAAAAAGAGCTAAATTTCGGTTTCGTCCAAAGCGACGTGGTTTATGATAAATTTAACGGCGTGGGCAAATTTGAAGGCAACGGCGATCAAAACCTACGCGCCGTCGTCTCGATCTATCCTGAGCTTCTCGCGTTCGTCGTCTCAAAATCAAGCGGTATCGGCTCGATAAACGACCTCGAGGGCAAAGCGATCAACGTCGGTAATCCGGGCAGCGGCAACGAAATGACCGCGCTTGGCGTGTTTAAGGCTTACGGCTTTGACGAGAAAAAGTTAAAACATCACGGCGTACTCACTGCCGGCGAGTGCCCACATGCGCTAAAAGATAAGAAAATCGACGGCTACTTCTATATGGTCGGTCACCCGACGGCTAACATCACCGATGCGGCAAACTCGCTGCCTATCGATATCATAAACATCGAGGGCGAGCAGGTGGATAAGATGCTGGCCGCGATGCCGTACTTTGCCAAAGGTACGATACCAAAAGGTACTTATGAGGGCGTGGATCACGACGTAAACAGTATCGGCGTTAAAGCCGTTCTGGTCACCGATAAGAGCATGAGTGATACTGCCGTGGCTGCGGTCGTGAAGGCTATTTTGGATAACTTCGACGAGTACAAGAGCCTACACCCTGCACTTGCAGCCGTTACCAAAGAGAGCCTGATAGAGGGGCTTTCTGCGCCTTTGCACCCTGCTGCCGAGGCTGAGTTTAAAAAGGCCGGCATAATAAAATAAACTAGCTAAGCCGTGCAGGTTAAATTTGACCTGCGCGGCTTATTTTTTGTTAAATTTAGGGCTTGTTTTTAGTTTTCTGAGGATTTAAAATTTGACGCTTTGCTAGCTTGTTTTTGGGCGGCGAGTTTACTTTAGCCGCATAAAGCGTCAAATTTTAGATTTGGCTCATACGCGCGTTTTGGGCTAGTTTTGCTTGCCGTTTGCAAAATCCGTATCTTTACGGCGCGAGGTTAAATTTGCCTGTAAATTTAAGGCTTAAGCAAAGCGGGCCAAATTTGAAAAATCAAAGTCACGGTTTATGCGGGCAAAATCGCCGAATTTTAGAAAAATTTAAGAGGTCAAGAAAAGAGCAAATATGGATAAAAATTTAAACTATACACGAACAAACACTGAGCCGGCGCAGGAAAAGGAGGAGTTCGTCGAGGTAAAGACGCGCGAGATAAACTCGAACTTTTATATTTATTTTACGAGCATCATCTGCTTTGCGTGGTCGGTTTTTCAGCTTTATATTGCGTATTTTCCGATGAACACTACGATGTCGCGCTCGGCGCACCTTGCTTTTGCTATCTGTTTACTTTTTTTGCTCTATCCGCTTAAGATTCATAAAGAATCCCACTCCAGCCTGCCGTTTTACGACATCGCGCTTTGCGTTTTGGGTACGCTAGCCGCACTCTACCCGCTCATAGAGTTTTACGCTCTAGCGCAGCGTCCCGGAGACTACACGAGCTTTGATATAGCCGTATCCTGCGTCGCCGTGGTCGTGCTGTTTGAGGCAGGCCGCAGGATCATCGGTCCGGCGCTTCCTATCATCGCCGCGATATTTTTGGCGTATGATTATTTCGGTCAATACATGCCAGACATCATCGCGCACCAGGGCGCTAGCCTAAATAAGCTCGCAGGCCACATGTATCTTACGACCGAGGGCGTTTTTGGCGTGCCGCTTGGCGTTAGCGTGAGTTTTATCTATCTTTTTGTCTTGTTCGGTTCGCTTTTAGAGCGCGCGGGAGCGGGGCAGTACTTTATAAATTTAGCCTTTGCGCTGCTTGGTAAATTTCGCGGCGGACCGGCTAAAGCTTCGGTTATCGCGTCGGGACTAACCGGCATGGTGAGCGGCAGCTCCACGGCAAACGTTGTAACGGTGGGTACGTTCACGATCCCGCTGATGAAAAAGGCCGGTCTAACCAGCACCAAAGCCGGCGCCATCGAGGTGGCTGCGGGCGTAAACGGCCAGCTGATGCCACCTATCATGGGCGCGGCGGCCTTTATCATCGCCGAGTTTTTGGGGCTTAGCTATACAAACGTCATGATCGCGGCCGTGATTCCTGCGTTCGTGTGCTATATGTCGCTGTTTTTCATCGTGCACCTTGAGAGCTGTAAGCTCGGGCTAAAAGGTATGAAGCAGGGCGTAGGCGTGTCAAAGCTTAAAATTTTCGTGAGCGGACTGCACTATCTTATCCCGATTTTGGTTTTGCTCTATACCTTGCTAATCGCAAACGAATCGCCGATTTCGGCGGCCTTTAACGCTATTTGCGTGCTATTTTTGATTATCCTTTTTCAAGAGCCCGTTAGAAAAACGGCTCACGGCGAGGGCGTCGGCGCAGAGGACTTTATCGTTGGCTTTACGGATATATTTTGGGCGATGGTAACGGCGGCTAAAAGTATGACTACGATCGCGATAGCTACGGGTTTAGCAGGCATCATCGTGGGCTCTATCTCGCTAACGGGTATCGGGCAGGTGCTGTCTGAAGTCGTGGAAAATTTAGCCGGAAACAACATCGTACTCATTCTATTTTTAACGGCGGTAATGTCGCTGATACTAGGCATGGGCTTGCCGACCACCGCAAACTACATCGTCGTTAGCTCGCTAGTCGCGCCGGTGATTTTGTTTTTGGCGCACAAAAACGGCTTTCTCATCCCCGCCATCGCCGTGCATCTTTTCGTCTTTTACTTCGGTATCCTAGCCGACGATACGCCGCCTGTTGGCATCGCGGCATACGCTGCGGCCGGTATCGCCAAAGCAAACCCCGTAACCGTGGGTATGCAGGGCTTTTTTTACGATCTGCGCACGACGATTTTGCCATTTTCGTTCGTGTTTAATAACAAGCTGCTTTTGATAGAAAGCGTAGATGCCGCAAACCCAAACGACGCAAAAGGTATAGTGTGGATAACAAATCCGCTAGAGATGGCGCTGATTTTCGGTACGGCGCTAGTGGGTATGTTTGCCTTTTCTTCGGCGCTTCAAGGGTATTTCGTTAGGCAAGTAAATATGCTTGAGCGCGCGCTACTTTTGGCTGTTGCGCCGCTAACCTTGGTGCCTAATATGTGCGCTAAATATATACCTTTTATCGCGAACGAATACGTGTCTTACGCGATCGGCGTTTCGCTTTACGCGGCGTTATTCGCGTTTGGCTGGATAAGAAGTAAAGCGGAGAAGAGAGTCGGCGTAGGCGATTAAAGCCTGTGCTTGCCATTTTGCGACTGTTGCTATCTCTTTAAAATTTAGCCTGGTTTCTTGCTTTGCTTTTCATAAATTTAAGTTGGCGTTGTAGATGAAAGAGAGATGGGCTCGGGTTAAATTTGATTGCCGAATTTAACCCGAGTAAGGAAAATTAAAGTCTTTTTGAGCGTTTTAGATCGCCTGCAAATTCGCATCCTAGCTTATCTTTTAGCTCGCAAGCCTTCTCAAAAAGAGCGTAGGCGTCTTTAAATTTTTTCTCCTCTAGCAGATACGATCCTACCGTCGCGCACGCAAATCCGTCGCCTAGCTCGCAGCTTTTATTTAGCAGAGCGCGCGCCTTTTCTTTGTCGCTAGACACGTATATCCCGCCGGCGCCCGAGCAGGCTTCTTTAGCGCCTAGTTCACAGCCTTTTTCGTATAACTCAAGCGCTTTTTTAGGATCGGGCAAGATATCTTTGCCTAGCTGATATAGCGCACCGGCTCTTGCGCAGGCCTGCGCATTATTTGCGTCGCAAGCAGATACGAATTTATCGCGAGCTACGGCTAAATTTGAGCTTTCGTAGGCTTTTATGCCGTCCTCGAAATCGCCGCCCAGAGCAAAAACAGCGGCAACTAGCATTAGAAGTTTTTTCATTATCTCCCTTTAAATTAAAAATATTCTATTCTAGCATATTTAAAATTATTTTTTGTTTAGCCGTTTTTCTCTCGACCTAAAATCTGGCATCAAGGCTGCAATGAAGTCATAGAAGCTTTTTTGGTGGTGGGGGTAGATCAGATGGGTAAGCTCGTGAAGCACGACGTATTCGACTAGCTCTGGGGCTTTTTCGATCAAATTTAGGCTTAAGTTTATATAGCCTTTGCGCGAGTTGCAGCTACCCCAGCGCGTGGTCATTTTGCGCACGACGACGCGGTTTATTTTGCGGTTTACGGCTGGAGCGAATTTGGTTATAAAATGCCCGTAAATGCGCCTCGCAAAGGTTTTTTTATAATTTTCTAGCGCCGCTAAACTCGCAGCGTAAATTTCGCCGTCAAATTTACGTCCGTCCGAGCTAGCAAATTTAGCCTCGTTAGACTGCGACTTAAATTTAATCGCGCTAAATTCTCCGTCAAATTTAGCGCCGTAAAGGTGCGGGTCTAGCCCGTCCGAGCTCAAATTTAAGCCGTCAAAAACTCCTGAGTCGCTTGTAAAACGTATCAAATTTACGCCCTTTAAATTCGGTTCGAATTTGATACGGTAAACCTCGCCCAGCAGTCTAAACTCGTCCTCGCGCGGCAAATTTGCTAGCGTTTTTTCGCGAGCCGATTTTAGCCAGTCGTAGTGTTTTTGCACGAACTCTAGCGCATATTTTTGCGCGGCGTAAAAGGGCAGCGAGACCGAGATTTCGCCTGATTTGGCGACCTTTAGGCGAGTTGTTTTTACGCCTTTTTTAAAATTTAGCGCGACGTCAAATTCGCCGCATTTTACGCAAACGGTTTTTACACGAGGCGTTTTGACTGCCATTTTCTGCTTCTCCAGCGCCACGTATTAACAAGACCGCGCAGCCACTCGTCGGCGGTAAATCCGATCCAAACGCCGATGATCCCCATGCCCTGCACGATGCCTAGATAATATCCTAGCGGCAGGCTCACGCCCCACATAAACACCGCGCCAGTCATCAGCGGAAATTTAGCATCCCCGCTCGCACGCAGAGCATTTACGATGACGATGTTAAATGTCCTTCCGGCTTCTAAAACGATAGAAAGGGTAAAAAGCGGCAGCATGACGGCCTTTAGCTCCTCGGTCAAATTTAACCGCTCCATGATCTCAAATTTGCCGAAATACGCCGCCAAAACGACCGCTAGAGTCGCGATAAAGCCGATACGAAGCGCGCGAAACGTGCGCGAGTAGGCCTCGTCAAATCTCATCGCTCCTACTAAATGCCCCACGATGACTTCGTTAGCCACGCTGATGCTGGCTCCGCAAAGTAGGATTAAAAGCGTGATTTGAAAATAAACGGTTTGCACGTTTAAGCTAGCCTCGCCCATGCTCGCTACAAAGCCGAAAGCCACCATGTACTGCGCCATCCAGAGCAAATTTTCGCCCGCACTCGGAAGCCCGACGGATAAAATTTTACGCAAGATCGCAAACGGCAGGCTAAATAGACGTTTAAAGAAAATTTTGACTTTGGCGTAGCGGGTCAGGATCAAAAATAGCACGATAACGCCCACTAGTCGTCCCGCGACCGTCGAGACCGCGACGCCGTAGAGACCGTAGTTTGGCAGTCCCAGCCAGCCAAAAAGCGCGATAGCGTTGCCGCAAAGAGTAATGATGTTCATTAAAAGCGAGACTAGCATGACGGCGGCGGCGAAGTTGTAGACGCGAAGCACGGCTGCTAGCACCATGCCGATACCGTCAAAAGCAAGCGCTACGCCTAGCATGTGCAGGTAGCCAAAACTCTCCTGTCTAAGCTGCTGCGGGACGTTTAAAAGCTCTAAAATTTCAAATCCGAAAAAGTAAATAAAAACCGCGCTAAAAAGCCCAATTATCGTATTAAACGTGATGCTGGCGTGTATGACGCGTTTGGCTAAATTTATATTTTTAGCGCCTAGAGCCTGCGCGACTACGACCGAGCAGCCAACGCTCAAAAAGTTAAAGATCGTCATAAATAAATCCATGACTTGATTGCCTGCGCCCATGGCGCCGACTAGATGGACGCTGACCTTAGTCACCATGTAGGTGTTTATGATGAGCGTAACAAAGTGCAAAAACATATCTAAAAATATCGGTATAGTAAGCTTTTTGAGCGATAAATTCATAATTTCTCTTTTGTAACGTGGATTTTAAATAACGCGCGATTATACCCAAATATAAATTTAAAGCGTTTTAAGGCGGCGCGGCGGGCTTGCTTGGTCGGCGGGCATAATCTTTTTATTAGATTAATCAAGTATAATTTAAAAAATCTACTACGAACGGACGTCAAAATGCATAAAACTTTTACCTCTAGATGGGCGTTTATCATCGCTTGCGTGGGCTCGGCTGTCGGTATGGCCAACGTCTGGGGGTTTCCTTATAAGGTCGGTACGAACGGCGGCGGCGCGTTTTTGCTCGTTTATCTGTTTTTTATTGCGATATTTTCCTACGTGGGGCTATCTGCCGAGTACGCTATCGGCAGGCGCGCCAAAACCGGCACGCTAGGCTCATACGAATACGCGTGGAAGAGTCGAAACTGGGGCACGTTCGGTAAAATTTTAGGCTGGATACCGCTGGCTGGCTCGATGTGTATCGCTATCGGCTACGCAGTCATCATCGCGTATGTTTTAAAGGCGCTATTTCAGGCGATCACTGGCTCGCTGATGACCGTGGATACGAACACTTGGTTTGAGTCCTTTGCGCTTTCGTCTTATTCGGTCGTGCCGTTTCACTTTATCGTCGTTGCGGGCACGCTGTTTACGCTGTTTTTCGGCGCGCACAGTATCGAAAAGACAAATAAAATCATGATGCCGCTTTTTTTCGTGCTATTTTTTATCCTCGCTATCAGGGTGGCGTTTCTAGACGGGGCGTTTGGCGGGTATAAATTCGTCTTTCACAGCGACTGGGGCAAGCTAGCTGATCCGATGGTGTGGGTAGCGGCGATGGGGCAGGCCTTTTTCTCGCTATCTATCACGGGTTCTGGTATGATAGTTTACGGCGCGTATCTGCATAAAGACGAAGATATCGTCGATAGCGCGCAAAAGACGGCGATTTTTGACACGATCGCGGCGATGACGGCGGCGCTTGTTATGCTGCCTGCGGTATTTGCCTACGGCATGGATCCTGCGGCGGGACCTGGGTTACTTTTCGTAACGCTACCTAAAATTTTACAAGACATGCCAGGCGGTCAAATTTTCGCGATTATTTTATTTACGGCAGTGATTTTTGGCGGCGTGACCTCGCTACAAAATATGTTCGAAGCCGTCGCCGAGTCGATAATGCACAAATTTCCTAGTCTAAAGCGCGGCGTCGTGCTGATCGCGCTTTGCATAATATGTTTTGGTATCGGCGTAAATATGGAAGCCATAACTAGCTGGGGGCCGTGGATGGACTTTGTCTCGATCTATATCATCCCTATCGGCGCGGTGATCGGCGCAGTGTCGTGGTTTTGGGTCATCAAAAAAGAAGAGATCATGGACGAGATAAATACCGGCGCGGCAAAAAAACAAGGCGCGTTTTGGTATTTTACGGGCAGATATATATACGTGCCGATGGCGCTTACGCTTTGTATCATCGCGCTTAGCATGCATATCTCGTTTTAAAGGGCGCGCGTGGCTCTAATCGACCTTATCGACGTTAGTAAAAAATTCGGCCCTAATGAAATTTTAAACAAAGTAAGCCTCAGTGTAAACGAGCGCGAGCGTATCGCTATCATCGGTAAAAACGGCAGCGGCAAAAGTACGCTGATGAAACTAGTCGCGGGCTCGCTAGAGCCTGATAGTGGCAGGCGTATCGTGCAAGGCGGCGTAAAAGTAGAAATGCTCGCGCAAAATCCCAAATTTGACGATGCGGCGACGGTAAAAGACGCGCTAAATTTGGAGCTAAAAGAAATTTTCGACGCACGCGACGAGTATGCGGCGGTGCTAGAGGCACTCGGCCGCGATCCGCACAACAACGAGCTAAACGCGAGGCAAGATGAACTAATCAAATTTATCGAAGCAAAAGACGGCTGGCAGATCGAGCGCAAGATCGAGCGCGTGCTGGAGGAGTTTAAGCTAAAAGAGTACGAAAACCGAGCTGTCGCAAGCCTCAGCGGAGGCGAGATACGCCGCGTAGCTCTGGGCGCTTTGATCCTTAAAAAGCCCGATATTTTGCTGCTTGACGAGCCTACAAACCACCTTGACGTTTATATGGTGAGATTTTTAGAGGATATGCTAAAAAGCTCGCGTCAGACGATAGTTTTCATCTCGCACGATCGCTACTTTATCGACGCGCTAGCAACTAGAAGCGCCGAGATCGAGGAGGGCGCGCTGGCGTCATTTGACGGCGGTTACGCAAACTATCTAGCTAAAAAAGAGGAAATTTTAGCTAGCCTAGCTAAATCTCACGAGACGCTGTTAAAACAGCTAAAAGCCGAGGAGGAGTGGCTGCGCCGTGGCGTCAAAGCGCGTCTAAAACGCAACGAAGGGCGCAAAGAGCGAGTGCTAGCCATGCGCGAAGAGGCTAAGAAAAATCCGGGCGTGATACGCCGCGTTAGGCTCGAGCTTGAGCGCGCGAGTAAAAATTTTAACCAAACGCAAAGCATAAACCGCAAAAAGATGCTCTTTGAGATCAAACAATTAAGCAAAAATATCGGCGGTAAGCAGCTTTTTAGCGATTTTAACGCGCGCGTTTTGCAAGGCGAGCGTATCGCGATAGTCGGACGAAACGGCAGCGGCAAAAGCACTCTTATTAAAATTTTACTCGGGTTTGAAAAGCCTAGTAGCGGCGAGATTAAGCGCGGCGAGGTGCGCGTGGGATACTTTGACCAGTCGCGAAGCGCGCTGGATGACGATAAGAGCCTCATCGAGACCTTTTGCCCAAACGGCGGCGATCACGTCATGGTACGCGGGCGAAATATGCACGTCTACGGCTATCTTAAAAATTTCCTATTTCCTAAAGAATTCCTCGACAAACCCATCGGCGTGCTAAGCGGCGGCGAGAAAAACCGCGTGGCGCTGGCTTTGCTTTTTAGCAAGGAGTACGACGTACTCGTGCTTGACGAGCCTACAAACGACCTAGATATCGCTACTATCAACATCCTTGAGGACTACCTGCAAAGCTTTGAAGGCGCCATAATCATCGTTAGCCACGACCGCTACTTCGTCGATAAGATCGCGCACAAGCTCTGGGCATTTGAGGGCACGGCGATCGAGGTGCTACATCAAGAATATAGCGTCTATCTCGAACTAGAAGACGAATTAGCCGAGCTTGGTAAATTTGAAGCAAGCCTAGCTAGCGAAGCCGAGCAAGCGCAAAAACAAAAGAGCAAAACAAGCGCGAAGCTAAGCTACAAGCAAACGCAAATTTTATCCTCGCACCCTGAAAAAATCGCCGCGCTGGAAGCTAAGATAAAAGAGCTAAACGCGGGCCTTAGCGATCCTAAAATCTATCAGCAAATCGGCCTAACCGCGCTTTATAACGACCTAGAAGCGGCTAAAAACGAGCTTGAAACGCTAGAGAACGAATACTTTGAAGTTTTAGAAATCGCCGAAAATTTGGAGCAAATTTGAAAAAATTAACTAAAACGGGCAGAGTTAGCGCTCTAAATTTACGCACTATTAAGCGAGACGAGTTTATCGGCGCTAGTTTTGAGCTGGACGGGATTAAATTTAGCGGCGTTTTTTCGGCGGATTTTAGTCTGGAACAGGGCGACCTCGTGCGCGTAGAGTACGAAAGAGACGGCTTTATAAATAGAATAACCCTGCTTGAAACCCTGGCTAAAAATAGCGAAAACAAGAGCATGACGGCAAAAATCATGAATATTACGGTTTTTATCTCGCTTGCGCTTCTTGCTCTTTGTATCGCGGGCGGAGTGATTTTTTCTTTGATTACGGGCAGATTTGAGATTCGCGATTTTACCGATGTTGTTAGGCTTATTGGCATTTGTTTTCTCGTTTGGTCGCTAGCGTACCTTGCGATAGGAAAATTTAAAATTTTGAGATATTTTACTTGATTTTAGGCTTAAATTTACGTTTAGTCCGCTTAAATTTAGGCCTAAAATTTAGAAAAGATTAAAAATTTAACCCAAATTACCGCAGTTTGCCCGTAATTTTAATCAAATTTTTTATATAATTTCGCGTTTTATTAAAAGGGTTTATGATGGATAGAAAAACTTGGAGTTCGAAGATAACGTATATTTTGACTGTTGCGGGCGCGACCGTGGGCTTTAGCGCGACGTGGCACTATCTCGCATCGAGGTAGAGAAGCCGACCGTCATACTTTATATCACATTTGGCATAGCTTTTATCGTTGCGATCATCTTTGGAGTCACAAAAGCTAAAAGCGCGAAAATAGACTACAGATAAATTTAGTGTAAATTTTTTCAAAACGCCTTTTTGCAGTGGTTTGCTCCTTAAATTTAGCCAAAAACTTAAGGAGTAAATTTGACCTATTTACTCTTTTTTGTTATTTTAAAAGGAAAATGAAATTTACAAAAAAGGAGAAAAATGATCAAATTTCAAAGGTCGAAATTTAACAATTCGGTATTTATCCCATCGCTTGTTGTCATATTTTTAATAACGGCATTTGCAGCGATATTTCCAAATTTCTCAAATGAGTTTTTTAAAGGTATGCAAAACTACATCGCGGCCAAATTTGGCTGGTTTTACATCCTGGCCGTCGCCGTCATACTTCTAAGCATCATCATCCTTGGCTTTAGCAAGCTTGGCGAGATCAAACTGGGAGCCGATCACGTAAAGCCGGAGCACAAAAATATCTCGTGGTTTTCTATGCTTTTTGCCGCCGGCATGGGCATCGGACTTGTGTTTTTTGGCGTGGCCGAGCCGCTCATGCACTATCTAAATCCGCCGCTCGGCGACGCGCAAACTATCGCAGCGCAAAAGCTTGCGATGAATATTACCTTCTTTCACTGGGGCATGGGCGCATGGTCGGTCTATGCTATCGTGGCATTAATTCTCGCCTTTTTCTCGTATAGACACGGCTTGCCGCTCACGCTTAGATCGGCGTTTTATCCGATCATCGGCGATAAAATTTACGGCAAGATCGGCAACGCCATCGACACATTTGCCGTCGTGGCGACGCTTTTTGGCGTAGCGACCTCGCTAGGATACGGCGTACTTCAGGTAAATGCCGGCCTTACGCACGTTTTTGGCCTGCCGACTATGCATATCACGCTTCTTATCGTGCTTTGTTTTGCAGCGACCATCTCAGCGGCAAGCGGCGTGGATAAGGGGATTAAAATTTTATCAAACTCAAATATCGCGCTAGCTATATGTTTTATGTTTTTGATACTATTTTTAGGCGATACGACGCAGCTTTTAAAGTCGTTTGTGCAAAACAGCGGCGACTACGTCTCGACGCTTATTTCAAATACCTTTAACCTCTACGCCTACGAGAGGCAAAATGAGAGCTGGCTTGGCGGTTGGACGCTGCTATACTGGGCTTGGTGGCTATCTTGGTCGCCGTTTGTGGGGCTTTTTATAGCTAAAATCTCAAAGGGCAGGACGATAAGAGAATTTGTGATCGGCGTACTTTTCGTGCCAACCGGCTTTACATTTGCCTGGATGAGCTTTTTTGGCAACTCGGCGATCGCGCTTGTTCAGGGCGGATTTAGCGAGCTTGCAACGACCGTAAATTCCGACTCGGCTTCGGCGCTTTTTATGTTTTTAGAAAAATTTAGCTTTTCAAGCTTGCTAAGCACGATCGCAGTCTTTATGATCGTCATATTTTTCATCACTTCGGCCGACTCAGCGGCGATCGTGATGAACATGCTTTGCTCAAACGGCAAGGACGATACGCCGGTTTGGCAAAAGGTCTTTTGGGGAGTTACAGTGGGCGTCGTGGCGGCATTTTTGATGCTAGCCGGCGGCCTTGGCTCGCTTCAAGCACTTACGATAACTACGGCGTTGCCGTTTGCCATAGTGCTACTTGGCGCTATTTACGGGCTATTTAAGGCGTTACGTGTGGATCTAACCAAAAAAGAGACAAATAACTTTAACAACATGCCCATTAGTGATCTTTCAAAGCCGTGGCAAGAGCGCCTAAGTGCGATCATTACGCTGCCAGGCAAGAAAGATGGCAAGAAATTTTTAAACGAAGTCGTGCTAAAAGCCTTTAACGAGCTAAAAGAGGAATTTGCCAAAAACGGACTTGAGGCAAATGTAACAAAAGCTGAAAATTTCGTAAATTTAAACGTCGGGCTTGGCGACGAGATGGACTTTAGATACGGCGTATATCTCACCAAAAGCCAGAGCCCGGACTACACTAGAGAGCTTGAAGGCGACGATCTTTACTACAGAGCCGAGGTATATCTAAAAGAGGGCGGTCAAGACTACGACGTGCTTGGTTGGAGCGAGGCCACGCTGATAAACGACGTCATCGAGCAATACCGCAAACATATGCAGTTCTTGCATGTAGTTAGAAAATAATAATTTGGCGTAAATTTGCATAAATTTACGCCTTTAAATTTATGCCAAACAGCCTTTTTCTAATAATATTTACAAATTTTAATCCGGATTTGTTTTAAATTTTAAAGATGGTTCTAAAAACTTTAAATAAAATTTTTATATAATCTCTCTTTTTCACAAAGGTATACAGATGGATAGAAAATCGTGGAGTTCAAAACTCACATACATTTTAGCCGTTGCAGGAGCTACGGTCGGTTTTGGCGCGACGTGGCGTTTCCCGTATCTGGTTGGGCAAAACGGCGGCGGCGCCTACGTGCTCGTGTTTTGCATCGCGATGATCGTGATCGGTATACCGATGATTTTGGCTGAAAATGCGATCGGCAGACGCCTAAAATGCAACGCCGTGGACGCATTCGGCGGTAAAAATATAAATCCGGCGTGGAAAATCGTGGGCTGGATGGGGCTGCTTGGGGCATTTGGCATCATGGCCTACTACATGGTTATCGGCGGCTGGGTGCTAAACTACATCGCACAGATCGCATTTGGCATGCTCGATCTCTCGCAGGTGCTGAGCTTTGAGGCTACGAGCGCGTTTTACGAGCAAAATATCGTGAGCGATCCGCTGGCTATCAGCTTCGCGACGCTCGTGTTCGTACTCGTAAACTACGCGATCTTGGTGCAGGGCGCAGTCGGCGGTATAGAGCGCTCGGCGAAGTACCTCATGCCGCTACTTTTCGTGCTGATGATCGTGATGATCGTAAAAAACTTGACCTTAGATGGCGTGGCGCAGGGGGTTAAATTTTACCTCACGCCAGATTTTTCAAAGATAAATTTAAAGCTTTTCGTCGAGGTTTTGGGGCAGGTATTTTTCGCGCTTTCGCTTGGTTTTGGCGTGATGATCACGCTTTCTAGCTTTGTTAAAAAGGACGAAGGGCTGGTTAAAATCTCTATCATCACGGGCATCCTAAACACCCTCATCGCCGTGCTTGCGGGCTTTATGATATTTCCGTCGCTCTTTAGCTACGGCGTATCTCCCGACAGCGGCCCAAGCCTCGTGTTTAAGAGCTTGCCGATCGTTTTTTCGCATATGCCTTTTGGCGGATTTTTCGCGGTGGCTTTTTTTGCGCTGCTGATGATCGCCGCGCTCACGACCTCGCTGCCGATCTACGAGGTTATCATTACGACGCTTCAGGAAAAATTTAAAATCAAGCGCAAAAGCGCGATTTTGCTGGTGCTAGGCACGATATTTATATTTGGAAATTTACCGTCCTTGATGGCTACGAATTTGCTTGCGGACGTTAAAATTTTCGGTAAAAATATCTTTGACGCATACGACGCCATCAGCGCTACGATATTTTTCGTGCTGACTTCGCTAGGATGCGCGATATTCGTAGGCTGGGTGCTAAAAGACGAAGCCAAACGCGAGATAATGCAGGGCAGCGAAAAATACGCAAAACTCGTAAATATCTGGTTTTGGTATATCAAATTCGTCGTGCCGTTTATCATTTTGGTGCTTTTTATCAGCTCGTTTTACGATAATTTTTTAAAATAGGGCGTAAAAATATGTTTTATTTTTTACTCGGTATTTATTTTTTTTACGTTGCCGCAAAGGCGATTTTGGCGATTTTGCAGATAAATTTTATACGCGCAGAGGCTAAAAAGCCGGCCGTCGTTTTATCGCAGAGCGAGTACAAAACCGCAGCCGCCGCAGCGATAAGCAATCAAAAATTTGAGATAGCTAGCCTTTTTTATCACGCCGCGATATTTATGATGTGGGCGTGCTGGGGGCTTGGCGCGATATCGGGGCATGCTTATAAAACGGGAGATATAGGCGATAACGTCTTTATGGTTATGGTATTTTTGCTCGTTTCGTCGCTGCTAGAACTGCCGCTAAATATCTACGAAACCTTCGTCAAAGATAAAAAGCTCGGCTTTTCAAACGTAACGCCTAAAATTTTCGCGCTTGACCTGCTTAAAACGCTCGCGCTAACGCTGGTTTTCGGCACGCTATTTGTGTGGCTGGTGCTACTTTGCATTAGATTTTTGGGCGATTTTTGGTGGTTTTGGGCGTTTTTGCTTAGCTTTGCCGTCGCGCTTGTTATAAATCTCATCTATCCGACGCTCATCGCGCCCATCTTTAACAAAATGCAGCCGCTAGAAGAGGGTGAGTTAAAAAGCCGTATAGAAGGGCTTTTGGCGCGGTGCGGGTTTAAAAGTAGCGGCGTTTTTACGATAGACGCCAGCAAGCGCGACAACCGCTTAAACGCCTATTTCGGCGGCCTTGGCGCGACTAAACGCGTGGTGCTTTTCGACACGCTCGTTAAAAAGCTAAGTTTAGAGGAGATAATCGCCGTTTTGGGGCACGAGCTGGGGCATTTTAAGCACAAAGATATCCTAAAAATGATCGCTCTAAGCGCGGTTATGCTTTTTGTGATGTTTTTGATATTCGGCAATATCCCGGACGCGGCGTATCAAGCGCTTGGGCTTCATAGCGGAGGCGGCGGAACGATCGTGTTTTTGCTACTTTTTTCGCCGATTTTCGGATTTTTATTTTCGCCGGTGAGCTCGTATTTTAGCTGTGCGAACGAATTTGGCGCCGATAAATTCGCAGGCGACGTCTCAAACAAAGCCGACATGATAAGCGCGCTAAAAAAGCTAGGCTCCGAAAACAAGGCCTTCCCGAAGGCTCATCCGCTCTACGCGTTCGTCTATCACTCGCACCCAAGCCTCTTTGAGCGTATAAACGAGCTGGAAAATGACGGTAAATGACGCGCTAAAAGCCGCCGCTTCGCAGATCGCGCCCGCGTGCGAGATAAGCGGCGCAAATCCTGCGCGCGTAGCCAAGGCGCTTTTGATGAGCTACCTCGGCATAAAAATCGAGTGGATATTTTTAAATTTAAACCGCGAGCTAGAGGATGCGGACGGCTATTTTTCGCTAGCAAAGCGCTTTGCAAATCACGAGCCGCTAGAATATATCACGGGCGAGGCGGGCTTTTACGGACTTAGCTTTAACGTAAAAAAAGGAGTCCTGATCCCGCGTCCCGAGACTGAAATTTTAGTCGAAAGATCGCTTGAAGTTTTATCAAATTTGCCCGCGCAAAATGGGCCGCCCCTAGTCGCCGAGATCGGAGCGGGAAGCGGGATAATCAGTATCTGTCTCGCGCTAAACTCAAAAGCTAAAATCATAGCCTCCGATATCAGCGACGATGCGTTAAATTTGGCTAGGCAGAACGCCGCGAAATTCGGCGTAGAGGATAGGATCGAGTTCGTAAAATGCGCGTATCTAGATCAAATTTATGGGCGCTTTGACCTGCTCGTTTCAAACCCGCCTTATATCGCGCGAGACTACGAGCTGGATAAATTCGTACTAAACGAGCCGCGCGAGGCGCTATTTGGCGGCGCAAAAGGCGATGAAATTTTAAAAAATATCGTGCTTCTCGCGCGAAATCGCGGCGTAAAATACCTAGCCTGCGAGATGGGCTACGACCAGCGAGAAAGTATGCAAAGCGCGCTTAAATTTAATGGCTTCGAGGCTGAGTTTTACAAGGATTTAGCCGGATTTGACCGCGGATTCGTCGCGCGAAATGTATTTGCAAATTTTTAAATTTGCGCGAGGTTTGCATGCGAAATTTACCGCGCTTTTTTCGGCGTTTTAGCTAGCAAAGCCGGGCGCCAGCGCAAAAACCGCTAAATTTAAACGAAGAGGAATAAAATGAGCATCCAAACGAAGCTAAAAAATCTGGAATCAAAAGCAAAAAGCAAGGGCGAGTTCGCGCTTTGCGCCGCTGCGGCGTACCTTAGCCGCGACCTTTTTGATACCGACGCGCGGATAAATTTGCTCGGCGCGCTGCACGAGTGCGGGTATCTGCAAAACTCGCTAAAACCTTACAGAACGGAACTAGGCGCCGATAGTCCCGAGTGGATGCGGAGGTGTTTGCAGCGCTTAGCTAACGGCGACCGCGACTACTGGGCGCTTGCGGCTTTGCTTTGCGGCGAGGGCGAAAAATGCGTGCAAACCGCGTTAAACTCGGGCTATCAAAGGCTAGCTAACTGGAGTTACGATCATTTCAAGCTCGGGCGCGTAAACGTCGTTACGCTTTATAGACAGGCTATGGATAGCGTGTTATCGGGCATTTTGGAGATAGGCTACTCGGCTAAAAGCGGCGAATGCGTGGACGTAGGCAGGTCTAGGGCGCTATCTATCGATAAGCAAGATAGTAAATGTATCAAGGGCATACTGCACCTAACGATGCAAGCTAAGCTGCCCTACGGCGCGTGGCGCACGGAAAGCGCGAAATTTTATATAGATAAAACGAGCGCGAAGCAGGATTAAAATTCTAAACGCGTTAAATTACGCGGCGCTAGCGCTAAATTTACCGTATCAAGCAAGCATTTTTGCCGAATTTGCGTCTAAATTTAGCCGAATTTAAACGCCCTAACCCTAAAATGCGTACGGTAAAATCAAAAAAAGGAAAATTATGAAAAGCGTTTATTTTTTGCTTCTTGGCGCGCTCATCGGCACGGAGCTGGCTTTGGGCGCTCTGGTTGCGCCGACGATTTTTTATCCGCAGAGCATTCTGGGCGACGGCGTGCTTACGCAGTTTCAAAGCGGCAAACTCATGGCTACGATATTTGTTAAATTTAACTACGCCTTGCTAGCCGTTAGCGTCCTGATCGCGCTTTGCGAGCTTGCATCGTTTAGATCCAGCGTCAAATTTGCCGCTAAATTTAGCATGGGTATGCTTTGCGCGATAAATTTAGCCCTCGCGCTCTCTTTCGCGTTTTACTTCACGCCTTTTGTTATGGACGCGCAGGCTGCGGGCGAGGCGGCGACGCAGACGGCCGAGTTTGCGCAGATGCACGCGGCTAGCGAGTGGACGATGAAGCTGATGTTGTTTGCGCAGCTTGCTTTGTTTTTTATCAAATTTAAAATAGCCGAAAAATGATCGTAAAGCCCGATATCCAAATTTTAACCGATTTTCTATCTGATTACACGACGGCGATGGTGAGCGCGGGCACCTACACCGCGCGCGTCGAAAAGTGCGTAGACCGCGTCGCTAGGCGCTACGGATACGATGTTAGCGTGACTATTTTTGTGAAGTATTTTACCATTAGCGTCATGGACTCGGTCGATAACTCCCTGCGCCGAACCTACGTGAAAAAGATCCCGCTGGGACAGGTGAGCTTTAACCGTATTTCAGAGCTTTCGTCGCTTAGCTGGCGGATTTTGGATGAAAATTTGAGCCTTGATGAAGCCAAAGAGCAGTTTGAGGGCGTCATGCGCATCGGGGCGAATAAATTTGCAAGTTCGCTTATTTTAATAAGCCTTGCAAATGCGGCGTTTTGCAGACTTTTTGGCGGCGACGCGGGCTCTGTCGTATGCGTATTTTTTGCGACGCTCGTGGGGTATAGCCTTAGATTTGCGCTTGCTAAAATTGGCGTAAATTTAAAAATCCAGTACGTCCTAGTCTCGTTCGTGGTCTCTTTTATCGCCTATCTTGGCGTATTTTACGGCTTTACGCACACTAGCGACGTGGCGATCGGCTCGTCGATACTATTTTTGATGCCGGGCGTTTTTCTCATAAACTCGGTCTTTGATATCCTAAACGACAACACGCTTGTAGGCATCAGCAGGGCCGTGAGCACGGGCATCCTGATACTTTGCATCGCGGTGGGCGTCTATATCACGCTCTCGCTTAGTAGCGCGGAGATTTTACATGTTTGAGCTTTTTATCGCGACGCTTATAGACGGCGCTTTTGCGGCGGTAGCGGGGCTTGGCTTTGCCTACGCTAGCTCTCCGCCAAAAAGGACTCTCGCGTTTTGCGCGCTACTTGCGGCATTTGCGCACGCTAGTCGCTTTTGGATCATGCAGATGGGATTTTTTAACATCAGCGTCGCCACCCTTATCGTCTCTTTTTTAAGCGGGATTTTAGGTATGCTATTTGCCAAACGGCTAAAAGTGCCGGCTGAAATCATCGCGTTTCCCGCGCTTTTGCCGATGGTGCCGGGAGTTTACGCGTACAAGGGCATTTTGGCGCTGTTTTCGTTTCTAAACGAGCCTAATATCGCTAAGAAAAACGAATACCTAATCATATTTTTTGATAATGCGATCACGACTACGACGGTCTCGCTAGCGCTTGGCGTCGGGGTTTCGGTGGTGCTTATTTTATTTTACGATCAGTCTTTGATGATTACTCGCGGTGCCAAGTGCGATCTGGCGACGAGAAAGCCCAGCGAAAAGTAAATTTTGTGCGGCGTCTTTTAAGCGTCCTTAAATAAGCTAGAAAATTTCGCCCTGCGATAGGCTGCACGCCTTATCTTGGGCTAAATTTTTGTCGCAGCATTTAAATCCGTCTTAAAATACTTCCGCTAATTGTTTTGTTAAAATTTGGCAATCCGTCAAATTTGGATCAAATTTAGCTCTCGAAACGGGGGCTAAATTTGATAGCCTTTCTTATCTTTACCCTAATTTTTTTCTCAAATTTGCCGATTTATCTTAAAATCCAAATTTAGAAGGATTTAAAAATGATAGAAGGCATAAATTTAAACTCGGCGGGCTATCAGCCGATTTTTGAAACCAAAACCGACCCGAAAAAAGCGCAAGCAAGTGCCGCCAAAATCGCTCCTTTCGATAAGCAAAATTTAAACCAAACGCCTCAAAAAAGCGTGCAAAGCGACGAGGATGCGCGCATAGCGCAAGCGTATATGAATAAAACTACCTACGAGATATTTGCGGCTGAAAATATCAATTTCGATAGGAGCGAAGAGGGCTGGATAACCAAAACCATAGAGAAAATCGACGCGATGCTAGCCCAAAAATACGCGCCCGGACAGATGCACGAGATGATAATGAGAGACGAGCTGGACACAAAGGAAAAGGTTGTCGATTTTACTCTATATTCGTATTCGTGGTGGCTAAAGGGCAAATCGATAGACGGTAAACCGACTATCTCGGGTAAATTGCTGGGGCTTGGAACAAAGGAGGAGGAAGAGGAATTGAGGGCTTTTAAAGACTCTTTACCTGAAGATGCCGTGATGGGCGACGTCGGAGCTGCCTTGCTGCAAAGAACCGACATCAGTATAGAAGAATTTAAAAAGCTCTATGCGGAAGATATCGAGAAAACTACGAAAGCCCACAAAGAAGCCGTAGCAAAAATCAATCAAGAGATGAGAGAATACAACGAAAATTTAGCCAAGCAAAGAGCAGAAACTAAATTTAAACCTATCCAAGCTACAAGTAAAAGCAAGACTTACGTAGATAAAGACATCAGACGAGAATTCTTTGAAAATTTCCTGAAAGCCGAACAGGAAAAGGGGACGGATATAACTGAAATTTTAAATCAACTAGCAAAGCTAGGTAAATTTGACGTAAAAGCATAAAGGATTAATATGATAAGCGGCGTAAACGGATTTAACGCAAACGTAAATTATGATTTTAGTAGCGCTCACGAGCGAAATTTAAAAGCACTCGAGGAAAAAGAGGCTATAAATTTAACCTCAAATCAGGCTTTGAATACGGCGGTCGCACAGCCAAATTCGACAAATCAAGCGAACCCAAAAAATAGCGAAAACGCATCAAGCCTAAAGGGTATCGACGTAGACTTTAACATCAAAGAGATGGAAGCGGCCATCAGGGAGATAAAAAAGCTCCCGCCCGGCGCACCGGTTAATATACGAGGCGTTTTTTCTCTGAGCGGATATACGCTGGATGAAAAGATAAGCGTATGGGGTAAGATAAGTGGATTAGACGGCTCTTTTAGTAGGAGCGAAGCGGAAAATCTGAAGAAATTTATAAATAGTAGCGGGGCGTTTGGTTTCGATAGACTTACTCGGGATTTGGCGGGACATGATACGACAAATGTTGATGAATTTGCGAAAAAATACATAAACCACGAATACCCATTTTTGGGCATAGAAGATAATGCAGGGAATAAGGGGATGGAAATCCTCGACTCTGATATGAGCGTGGACGAGTTTAAGGATAGGTGGGCTGAATATACCGTGCTGAAGCGTTTGGGCGAGAGCGGCGCGGAAAGAATATCCGTAGACGGCGAAAATATCGCGATAGTCATGAATAAAAACAAGGCTCCCGTGGAGTTTAGGGAGCTTGAGAGTATCGAGTATAAGGACGAGCAGAGTAAAAAGGCGTTTATAAAATTCGTACGAGATGCGATAGAAAAGGGTCTGGATATACAAAATCTGCTTGAGGGCAGGGCTGAATTTAAGGAAAATACAAGCGAGGCGACGGTGTTTAAACCTATCCAAGCCACAAGTGAAAGCAAAACATACGTAGATAAAGACATTAGACGCGAGTTTTTCGAGAATTTCTTAAAAGCCGAACGCGAAAAGGGTACGGATATAACTGAAATTTTAAATCAACTAGCAAAGCTAGGTAAATTTGACGTAAAAGCATAAAGGATTAATATGATAAGCGGTATAAATGGATTTAGCGCAAACGTAAATTATGATTTTAGTAGCGCTCACGAGCAAAATTTAAAAGCACGCGAGGAAAAAGAGGCTATAAATTTAACCTCAAATTTGGCGCCGTCTCGATCAAATTTGACCGAACCGATTGATTATTATGCTCTCGATCCCGACAAACTGGACGAAAACGAGCTTGCCGTTTGGGCGCAAAACGTGGAGTTTTCAAAACTAAACGACAAGCAGCAAAATAGGCTTCTTGCTATAAAAATGGGCTTTAAAAAACCGATATATAAACCTTATGATCCCGTGGTCGCGCGTAAGGCGTATTCGCTAAGCGGCTATACTAAAGACGATAAAATCAGCATTTGGGGCAAGATAAACGGGCTTGATCCAAGCGTGAATAAGAGCGAGGTCGCAGAGCTAAAGAAATTTATAGATAGCACGAAGGTCTTGCAAAGTAATTCAAACATGGAAAACGATGTTTTTAGCGTAGACGGGTTTATGAGTGCGTTTAATGTGGATCTAGGAAGCTTTGGCGTTGGTAATACGAAGGGTGCCGGGCTTAAAATGGCGGTCGATATGGCAAAGCTACTAGACTCTGATATGGATTTGGAAAAATTTAAAGATAAATGGCTTGAGGTTGCCGCCGAAAAGATACTAGGAGAGAACGCAAAGGTCAAAATCTCACTCAAAGACGGCAAGCTAAATTTCGACCAGATATCGGGAAAACGGCCTGCGGTCTTTTGGGGACAAGAGATGGTAAAACAGGTGAGCTACGCAGATGAAGCAACTAAAAAAGAGTTTTTAAGTTTTTTAAAAGATGCATTTAAAAAAGGCGAGAGTATCGCAGACGTGCTACAAAATATAGCTCTAAAAGATGTCACGGCAAGCGATCAAACTCCTAAAGAAACTCCCAAAGAGAATAAATTTAAACCTATCCAAGCCGTTAGTAAAAGCCAAACCTATGTTTATAAGGATATAAAGCGCGAGTTTTTTGAAAATTTCTTGAAAGCCGAACAGGAAAAAGGGACGGATATAATGGAGCTTTTAAGAAAACTAGGTAAAATGAGGCTTGATCTAAAAGCCTAAGGAGTGGCCGTGAAAATACGAATCTACTACGAAGACACCGACGCGGGCGGCATAGTCTATCACGCAAACTATATAAAATACTGCGAAAGGGCGCGCAGCCAGATGTTTTTTGACTCTGAGGTTAAGCCTTTTAGCAAGGACGGACATTTTGTCGTGAGCGAGATTTGGGCGAAATTTAAAAAACCGGCCGTCCTTGGCGATCTACTTGAGGTAAAAACGAGCGTGGCGAACCTAAAAAAAGCCTCCGCGCTCATAAATCAAAAAATTTATAAAATCGCAAATTTAAGCGGTGAATGCCAGCCCGAACTCGTCTTTGAAGCAGATGTCGAGGTCGCGTTTGTTAGCAACCTGAAGCCTGCTAAGATGAGCGAGGAGATAGTGGATTTTCTCTCCTCTTATTGCTCGTAAAAGCCGTATTCGCCGGCTTTTAAAACTTTTGTATCATAGATGATCTGCGAGTCCTCGACGCTCTCGCTAAAAAGCCTCTGCGCGCCGCGGTTTAGGTAAGTCGCGTAGATGTAGTCAAGCCCGGCGCTAGCGGAGTAACCCACCCAGTTGAAGTTCAAATTTTGCCCCAAAATTTCGTTATTTGAGTCCAGCGCGCCATCGGTTTTAGAGATCGAGTTGGCTATGTAGAGCTTTTCTCTATCCTGCGGTTGCGTGAGTTTAAAGATGCTTGGCGCGTAGTTGATCTGGGTACTTAAAAGGGCGTTAAATTTGACGTCGTAAAGGCGCATTTGGGAGCTTACCATCGAGGCTTTTACTAGCGGAACGTTTAGAAAAACGGTCGCGCCGCTTAGCCTTGAGTTGCCGGATAGCATCGGCTTTAGATCCGTGACGCCGCTTGCGATCTCATTTTCGTAGGCTAGCCCGCCGCTAAGCTCGTCGGCGTAGCGATTTAGCGCCGCCCCTAGCGCGCTGCCGTCTGAAAATGCCGCAACTTGGCCGTTTGAGAAATTTAGCAGCTTCTCGACCTGCCCTTTGTAGTCTATACCGCCGAATATCAAATTTTCCTGCGGCGAATCGACGCTAGAGATGTGCAGAGTCGGTACGAAAGCCATCATGGCGGGGTCTAAAACTTCGTTTAGATATTTTGCGCCAATAGGCGTAAACGGCGCGATGATATAGGAGACGTTTTCGCTTTTCGCGCGGGCTAGGGCGCCGTCGATAGCGCTTGGGGCTTCGTTGCCGATGTTGTAAAATTTAACGTCGATAGGTGCGTTTTGCCTGACTACATAGGCGATAACCGCGTTTGAGACGACGCCGGCGTAGCTTTTTATACTATCTTGCGGGATGATGACGGCGATCTTAAACTCGGCGTTTGAGTTTGGCGTCAGGCTTTCGCCGCCTGCGTTTGCGTAGGGGCCGCTTAGGGCGTTAATGGCTTGCAAAATTTCTTGATTCGAGCTGTTTTCGTAGCGGGCCAATAAGCTATGCAAAAGACCTTCTTTAACGAGATCAAGCAAGCAAGCATCGTCGCACTTTGTCGGTTCTAAATTTATATAAACTTCGCTGGCGGGCGGTATATCGGAGGCTTTTTCGCTCCTGGCAAACAGCGCCGAGCAGATCAGTAATGCGGTTAAAATTTTTCTCATAGGTACTCTTTTATCTTTTTTAAATCACTGAAAAACAGCTCTTTTTTGCTTGGATTTTTTGCTACGACGCTCGGCGAATAAGTCGTCAGCAAGGCCGAGTGTTTAAATTTCATTATATTTCCCCTTATTGTCTCAAAGCTTTGCGCGCTTTGTTTTATCATTTTGTAAAAAACCTCTTCGCCTAGTGCTACGATGAGTTTTGGCGCGACTAGACGGGTTTCCGCGCTAAAATACGGCTCGCAAGGCTCGTATGCGCTTGCCGGAGCTTTAGCGGCGGGTTTGCATTTTAGCAGGCTAGTGACGTAAATTTCGTCCTTTTTTAGCCCGGCCAGCTCATTTAAATTTTGTAAAAATTTATCGTCGCCCGCTAAAAACTCTCCGCTCGCGTCCTCGGCGGCGTTTGGCGCGTCAAATACGAAAACAACTTTAGCGCTTTTGTCTCCAAGGCCAGTTAGAGCGTGGTTTGCGCTCTTGCAAAGCTCGCATAGATTGCACTCTTTAATGCTCGCGTTTAGCTCGGCAAGGCTGCTGGGTAAGGCCGCGGACGAGAGCGAAAAATCGGCGAATTTATACCCGAACGCCCTCAGATAGTAAAGCTCTCTTAAAATTTCGTTTGCGTAACTCATCGCGCGATGATATCTAAAAGGGCGTTAAAAACAGATAAATCAAAGCGCTAGTTTGCTTAAATTTTCGCCGTCGAGACGGTAGTTTCGCCACTGCTCAGACCGGTTTTTCGCGCCCATTTTTTCGTAAAATTTGATGCCGGGCTCATTCCAGTGCAGGCACGCCCACTCGAGACGTTGGAGGTTTTCGTCCTTGCAAATTTGAGCTAGATGCCTAAAAAACTCTTTTCCTATGCCTTTGTTGCGATACTCTTTTTGGACGTATAAATCCTCCAAATACATCCCGCCAAGCCCCAAAAACGTGGAAAAGGTGTAAAAATATATCGCATAGGCTATGATTTTGCCCTCTGCTATGCAGACTAAAATCTCGGCGTAGTTTTTCTCAAAAACAGACTCCGCAAAAATTTCCGGCGTAAATTTAACATCATCGCTCATTTTTTCGTATGCGGCCAGCTCTTTAACCAGCTCGCAAACGGCCGGGACGTCGGCCCTGGATGCTTTTCTAATAACGTAAGACAAAATTTTCTCCTAAATTTTAATGAGCGATTATATTTTTATTATTTTAAAACGAAGTTTAAAAATTTATTAAAAGGATTTTAAGCGATTTGTTGATAAAATCACCGACTTATATCAAAATCACCATAAGGAAAAATTTATGAAAAGAACATACCAACCTCATAAAACCCCTAGAAAACGCACTCACGGGTTTCGCGTCCGCATGAAAACTAAAAACGGCCGCAAAGTGCTAAACGCAAGACGCGCAAAAGGCAGAGCAAGATTGGCCGTTTAAGCAAATTTAGCTCTATAAGCAGCCAAAAGGAGTTTTCAAGCGTCTACAAAGAGGCCGTCAAATGGCACTGCGAGGAGGCGATAGTCTTTTTTAAGCCTTGCAATGAAAACAAATTAGCCGTCGTAGCAAGCAAAAAGGTGGGCAAAGCCGTCGTTCGCAACCGATGTAAAAGACTTTTGCGAGCAGTCGTAGTCGAGATTTCAAATGAGCTTGCGGACGGCATTTACGTGATAGTCGTTAAAAACGGGCTAGAGAAAAGCTCGTTTTTAAAGCTCAAAAAAAATATCTCTTGGGCTATGAAAAAACTCGGATGTATAAAATCAGGCATATGAAAATGATAAAACAAGCTATTTTATTTTTGATAAAAGCATATCAAGATTATATCTCCAAATTTACTCCGAAGTCTTGCAGATACTATCCCTCGTGCTCGGAATTTGCCGTTTGGCAGTTTAAATTTAACGGCTTTTTTTCGGCGCTTTTTGCGGTTATTTTTAGAATTTTACGCTGTAATCAACTCTTTAAGGGCGGTATCGACTACCCCGTCATCAGTAAAAATTTCGACTCTTTTTTTATATCCAATCAAAATTTAAAATCACACATCGCATTTTGGTTCGTCCCGTATAAAAAAAATAAATTCTACGTTATTAAAAATTTAGACTTTCAAAAGGAAAAATAGTGTTAGACAATATGTCAGTTCAAAAACGCGTGATATTAGCGACCGTTTTATCTTTTATCTTTTTTATCGCTTACGATCATTTTTTTATTCCTAAAAATTTGCCGCTAGATCAAAATAAAACCGTGACGGCGCAGCGATCAAGCCAAGCAAACGCCGCTCCGAGCGCAAATACCGCATCAGGCGCTAGCGCCTCGCAAGCAGTTGCCACCCAAAGCCGCGAGATCGCCGTGATAAAGGGCGAACACTTTGAGGCGCGCATCGACGAGCTTGGCAGGATTTCTAAATTTTATCTAAACGACGAAAAATATAAAAACGCCGATGGCGAGCGCATCGAGCTAGCAGGCGCTCAGCCGCTATCGCTTGAGGTTCGCTTTAGCGACAAGGCTTTAAACGAGCAGGCCTTCAAGGTGGCCTATGCGAGCGACGTTAGTGAGATAAATTTAACTAGCGAGCCAAAAAGCATAGTTTTAACGCAAAATTTGGAAGGCTCTAGCGTAACTAAGAAAATCACGTTTTATCCAAACGGAAGTTACGATCTAGATCTTAGCGTGAGCGCGGGTGAATACTATGTGACTCCGGGCTTTCGTCCAAGCGTCGCTATCGACAGCTACACCGTCCATGGTGCGCTACTTAAGCATAACGACGGTAAGCTAACTATCATCGAGGACGGCGACGTAGACGCGACCGAGAGCTTTTATAACGTAAATATAGCCGCAGCTAGCGATAGATACTATACGGCTTTGTTTTTTAAATTTGACGGACTTTTAAATCCCGTAGTTTCAAAAGACGGCGCGGGCAATGCAGTGATATTCGTAAAAGGCGAGCAAAATTTTAAAGCTAAAGGCTACATCGGCGCTAAAGACCATGCGACTCTAAGCCAGATAAACGAGGAGCTCGTGGACGTCATCGAGTATGGCTGGTTTACCTTTATCGCAAAACCGATGTTTGCGTTTTTAAATTGGCTTTATGGCTACATCGGCAACTGGGGCTGGGCGATCGTCGTACTAACGCTAGCTATCAGGATCGTGCTTTTCCCGCTTACCTACAAAGGCATGCTATCGATGAATAAGCTCAAAGATCTAGCGCCGAAGGTAAAAGAGCTGCAAGCCAAATACAAAGGCGATCCGCAAAAGCTAAATATGCATATGATGGAGCTATATAAGAAAAATGGCGCGAATCCTATGGGCGGCTGCTTGCCGATACTTATGCAGATTCCGATTTTCTTTGCGATTTACCGCGTACTACTAAACGCGATCGAGCTAAAAGCGGCGCCGTGGATACTGTGGATACACGACCTTTCGGTGATGGATCCATATTTCGTACTGCCTATTTTGATGGGTGCGACGATGTTCCTTCAGCAAAAGCTCACGCCGACCACGTTTAGCGACCCGATGCAAGAAAAGATAATGAAATTTTTACCGCTTATCTTTACGTTTTTCTTCGTGACCTTCCCTGCGGGACTTACGCTTTACTGGTTTGTAAACAACGTCTGCTCGGTCGTTCAGCAAATTTTCGTAAATAAACTCTTTGAAAAGCATAAAAAAGCGGAGGTAAAGGTCTGATGCGAATAGAAGCCGAAAATTTGCAAGAAGCTTTTAAAAAGGCTGCCGACGAGCTAAACTGCTCGGTTACCGAGCTTGATATCAAAATTTTGCAAAACCCGAGTGCCGGCTTTTTGGGATTTTTCAAAAAAACGGCGATCATCGAAGCCGTAAAAGAGGGCGCGCATAAAGAAGCAAAAAAAGCCCCTCAAGCCGCTCGCAAAGAAAACGTAAATGAAAAAAAGAAGGAGTTTAAGAAAAAGGAAAGCTTAGGTGAGGAGCAAAGTTGTCAAGACGATAAAGAGAAGAAAAAAAATCATAAAAATCGGCACGAACATCACAAGTCCCAGACGATCAAACAAAATGAAACGAGTGTGGCAGACGAGCCAAAATTTACCGAGCCGCACGCTGAACCGCAAGTAAGCGAGCCTCACAAAAAAGAGCGATCAAAAAAAGAAAGCGGTAAAAATATCCTTGATCACTCAATCATCGATACCTTTAATAAAAATGATTTTTACGAGGGCGATGAAAAAATAGGAAGTAGCGAAAATTTTGACTCGCCGGCTTCCGGCGGCGAGACGAATTTGACGCAAAGTGCGCCAAATTTAACCAAAAAAGAAAAACAAGACTCTCGCGCGGACCGCGGCTTGGCTCAAAAACAAAAAGAGCAAAAACCAAAAGCCGACATCGATAAAGCGCTACCTGAAATAAAGCAGGGCGTAGAAAAGCTTTTTGGAGGAAATTTTTTTACGATAGATAAAATAGACGTGCGTAAATTTGACGACGATACCGTGATAGTCGAGCTTGACGGCGAGGATGCGGCGCTACTTATAGGCAAAGAGGGCTACCGCTACAAGGCGATCTCGTATCTGCTTTATAACTGGATAGGTTCGAAATACGGCCTTAGCGTACGCCTTGAAATAGCTCAGTTTTTGCAAAATCAAGAGGCCGCGATCGAGCAATATCTAAAAAGCGTAATCGAGCGCGTCGAGGAAACGGGCAAGGCAAAAACAAAGCATCTAGACGGCGTTTTAGTTAAGATAGCTCTTGAAAAACTGCGCGAGAAATTTCCCGACAAGTACGTCGGTGTCAAGTCAAACAGCGACGGACAATACGTGGTCGTAAACGATTTTATAAAAAAATGAACGACACCATAGCCGCCGTTGCCACCGCACACGGCATAGGCGCGATCTCTATCATCAGGCTAAGCGGCGCAAACGCCCTTAGCCTGGCTCTAAAACTCACTAAAATTTCTGCTCTCGTCCCGCGTTACGCGACTCTAACTAAAATTTACGCCGAAGACGAACTCATAGATGAAGCCTTGCTTATTTACTTCAAGGCTCCGCATAGCTTCACGGGCGAGGACGTGGTGGAGTTTCAGCTCCACGGCGGGCTAGTAGTGGCAAATTTGATCCTAGGCGAACTCATCAAAAACGGCGCCAGACTCGCGCGCGCAGGCGAGTTTAGCAAACGAGCGCTCATAAACGGTAAGATGGATTTTAGTAAGATCGAGGCGATAAACTCGCTCATAAACGCAAAAAGCGAGGACGGCGCAAAGATTATGGCTCGCACGATGAGGGGAGATTTGGCTAAATTTACGAACGAGATTCGCCGAGAGCTCGTAAAAACTCTTGCATTTGTCGAGACTAGCATCGACTATGCCGACGACGATCTGCCTACTGATCTGCTAGAGAGCATCAACCAAATGCTAAAACAAAATAGCGCCAAACTAGATAAAATCGTCGCCATAAGCCAGAGCAGAAAAGGATTGCTCGAAGGCTTTAAAATCGCGATAGTAGGCAAGCCAAACGTCGGCAAAAGCTCGATCTTAAACTCGCTTTTGTCTTACGAGCGCGCGATCATCAGCGACGAGGCCGGCACGACTAGAGACAGCATCGAAGAAGCTCTAAAAATCGGCACTCATCTAGTGCGTATCATAGACACGGCAGGTATCCGCAAAAATGCGGGTAAGATAGAGCAGATCGGCATTTCGTACTCGTTGCGGGCTATCGAGGAGGCCGACGTTATCCTGACCGTTTTTGACGCGTCGCAGGAGGCCGACGAGCAGGATAACGAGATCCTGGAGCTTTTAAAAAACTCGCAAAAAAAGATTTTTTACGTTTTAAATAAATGCGACCTCGGCGTTAAATTTAGCGCTCCAGTAGACGCGATAAAAATTTGCGCCAAGCAAGGAACGGACGAGATAATAAATAGTCTAAAAACCTATCTCGACGCACAGGAGACGAGCGAGATATTGCTAAACTCAGCTCGTCAAATTTCATGCTGCGAGGCGGCGAGCGAGGCGATAAAAAGAGCGTTAAATTTACTCGCCCAGTCCGAGCTCGAGCTTTTTGCCTACGAGCTAAATACGGCCATCGAGCAAATCTCGTCGATCACGAAGCCGTTTGAGAGAAGCGAAATTTTAGACGAAATGTTTAGCAGTTTTTGTCTGGGCAAGTAGCGAGCTCATTTTGCAAAATCCGTAGCTTGCTAGGGCTTATCTAGCTTTAATAGTGTCCGCGCTTCAGTCTAGTCTTAGTCGGTAAATGCCGATCTTGCTAAAATAAAGAGCGCAGCACGCCTAACGAATAAAATTAAGAAAGAGCAAAACGAAAAATGCGGTAAATTTGCTCGCCAAACTCGTCCTAAAGCTACGGCTAATTTACTTCTACGCTCGTTTTTTGCGACTAAATTTGACCGAGCGTCCGGCGCGAAACTCGTTAAAACTACTAAGCGCGAATAAGCGTATAAAAAGGAAAAATATGAATCCGTTTAAAATTTTGATTTTTGCGGTTGTCGCAAATTCGGCTTTTGCCGCAGACGCGTCAAAAGATACGAATCTAACCGCAGATACCGCTCGCAGCCAAAAAGAAATAAAAATGCTAGAGACGCTTTGCGGATCTATTTTACCCCTTAGCACAGCTTCATGCGAGCAGCTAGCGGACAAGCGTTTGGACGAAAATAGCCCTGTTTACGACAGACAAAAGGGGTTAGCGGCGCTGCAAAAGTCTGCGACTCAAAGGATAAGAAATGGGTGGGACTAGCCTGCGCAGAGCTAGCGTGCGAGTCTGGCGATGGGCGCAAATGCCTAAACGCCGCTAAATACTATCAAACGCTACTTAGCGTTGACGAAAAAATGTCGGCGCTTTTTAAAAAAGACTGTGACGAGCGAGGCGGAATGGATTGTTTGTATGTTAAATTTTTGCTAAGGCAGACGAAATGGGTATAACAAAAACGTATTCTCGTAAGATGAAAAAATATCTCAAAAAGGCGTGCGATGCGGGTGAGAAAGAGGGCTGCAAGGAGTTTGAAAAACTGCGCGAGCTTTGAGTTGCGAGATAATTTAATGCAAAATGCGGTTTTTGCCTAAAATTTAGTTACTCGCCAAGACCCGCACCCCAAAAATGCTAATTTTTATTTGGCTAAATTTGGAGCCGAATTTATTTTTTAATTAAGAGTTGGGCGCTTTTAAATCGTTTGGTTTTGTAACGCGGCGCAAATATTATAAAAAGGCGGTAGTATAAATTTGCATGCAGCGTCAAATTTCACTAGTCAAATTTACCTCGTTTTCGTCCCTTTGGTTTATCAAGTTTTTATGCGAATTTAAGTAAAATCAACCAAAATTTTTTAAAGGCTAAAAATGGACAAAGCTACCGTAAAAGCGCATAAAATCAGCGACGACGAATACGAAAATATACTTAAAATCCTAGGTAGAGAGCCAAATTTGCTCGAGCTTGGGATATTTTCTGCGATGTGGAGCGAGCACTGCAGCTACAAGTCGAGTAAAAAGTACCTAAACGGCTTTCCGACCAAGGCGCCGTGGGTGATCCAGGGTCCGGGCGAGAACGCGGGTGTCATCGACGTCGGAGGCGGCGTCGCGGCGGTGTTTAAGATGGAGAGCCACAACCACCCGAGCTTTATCGAGCCTTTTCAGGGCGCGGCGACGGGCGTGGGCGGGATATTGCGCGACGTATTTACGATGGGCGCGCGGGTCGTTGCGAATATGAACTCGCTGAGATTCGGCGAGGTGCGCGGCGAGAGCGAAAACGCGAAAAAACAGCGCTACCTGCTAAAAGGCGCGGTCGCGGGCATCGCTCACTACGGCAACTGCATGGGCATACCTACTATCGGCGGCGAGACGACTTTTGATCCTAGTTTTAACGGCAACATCCTAGTAAACGCATTTGCGCTCGGGCTTTGTAAGAGCGACGAGATATTTTACGGCAGAGCCGAAGGCATCGGCAATCCCGTGATCTACGTCGGTTCAAAGACGGGTCGCGACGGGCTTGGAGGCGCGGTGATGGCGAGCGATAGCTTTAACGACGCGAACAAATCTCTGCGCCCGACCGTGCAGGTGGGCGATCCGTTTGCCGAAAAGTTGCTGATGGAGGCGTGCTTGGAGCTCTTTAAAACCGACTACGTCGTGGGTATCCAGGATATGGGCGCGGCGGGGCTAACGTCTAGTAGCTTTGAGATGGCCGGACGCAGCGGCAGCGGTATGAAGATGTATCTAGACCGCGTGCCTATGCGCGAGACCGGCATGACGCCGTACGAGCTAATGCTAAGCGAATCTCAGGAGCGTATGCTCATCTGCGCCAAAAAAGGCTGCGAGCAAAAGATACTCGAGATATTTAAAAAATGGGATCTCGACGCCGAGATCATCGGCGAGGTCACAGACAGCGGCGTGATGGAGCTTTATTGGCACGGCGAGCTAGCGGGCGAGATACCCATAGCGCCGCTTAGCGAAGCCTCTCCGGTGCTTGACCGACCGACAGCGCGTCCGAAATACCTAGACGAAATCAAAAATTTACAAATCCCGGAGGGCGCGGATAATAAAACCGCGTTTTGGAAGCTGCTTGGCGAGCCTGAGGTGCTAAACAAGTCCCTGATCTACGATCAATACGACGCCAATATCCAAACAAACACCATCAAGCAGCCGGGGCTTCTGGGAGCTGCGGTTATCCGCGTGAAAGAAACGGGTAGGGCGATCGCGACGGCGGCGCAGTGCGACCCGCGGGCGAATTTCGTCAATCCTAAAATCGGCGCGGCTAGAGCGGTCGCGGCGGCCGGACGAAAGGTCGCGATGAGCGGAGCGACGCCTCTAGCCATCACTGACTGCCTAAACTACGGCAATCCGCAAAATCCTGAGGTCATGTGGCAGTTCGCGCAGGGCTGCGAGGGTATCAAAGAGGCTTGCCGCGAACTAAATACGCCCGTCGTTAGCGGCAACGTGAGCCTATATAACGACACCGAGGGCGTGAGCGTCTATCCGACGCCAGCGATCGTGACGGTGGGCGTGAACGAGGACGCAAACGCGAGCCTTCCGAGCGTCTTTACTAGCGCTGGTACGGCGATATACGTGCTTGGCGAGACGAAGGGCGAATTTGCCGCGTCGCTTTATGCTAAGGCGCTATTTGACGCGGTGGGCGGCGAGCTATCCGCGGTGGACTACAAAAAAGAGCGCGCGCTGTGGAATCTAGTCATCGAGGCAAATAAATCGGGCGTGCTAGAGTTTGCAAACAGCGTAGGCGTGGGCGGCGTAGCCACAACGCTAGCTAAAATGGCGTGCCTAAGCGGGCTTGGCGCGGAGTGCAAATTTGACGTTAAAAAGCCAAATTTCATCTTTGACGAGAGCTTTTCGCGTGCGATCGTCGGCGTAAAAGATGAGGCTAAATTTGAATCTCTAGCCGCTAAACACGGCGTCAAATTTGAAAAAATTGGCAGCGTAGGTGGAGATAAATTTAAACTAAACGATATCGATGAAAAGCTAAGCGAGGTTAGCGAGGTTTATTTTAGCGAGTTTGCCAAGATTATCAAGCAAGAAAGCTAAATGATAATCTTAAACGGCTTTAAAGAGATAAATTTTGATCCGCGCCTTATACCAGGCGCCGAAAAATTCGGCAAAAGTCCGGATAAAATAGACTTCGATAAAAATGCGGCTTTGGTTGGTTGTATCGGGGCTTGTAAATTTGAGCTGTTTAACGTCAAAAAGGAGCTTATCTGGGAGATAGGAGGCGATTTCTTACGTTTTGCCTTTGTGCCAGAATGCGCGCAAATTTGGCTGGTTAAGAAAACTAGCGAGCTTGCGTGCGAGCTTTTGGTTTACGACTACGAGCGAAATTTGATCGCTAAAGAGGAGCTTGACGCGCTTAGATCCGGGGATGCGTTAGTTTGGGTAAAGCCGCTAGAAGCGGCTGTCGCTGTGGAGTTTGATTGCGGCGCAGACGGCTTTAGCGGATTTTTAGCGCGGCTTGAAAACGGCAAGATAAAAGCGCTACCTTACGGCGAAAATGTTTTTTTATCGCTCTTGGACGGGGAGCAAGTGTTATTTATGAGTAGTTCAAAAAATCTCGCCTTCATCGCCCGCGCGTCCGATTTAGTGCGGCTAAGGGAGATAAATTTCGACCAAACGCAGCTTGCGCGGGATTTAGACGGCGAGTTTTTGCTAAACGGCATTATCCCGCTTAGCCGGAGCTTCTGGCTGGTAACTAGCGTCAGTTTTGCGAGCGGTTATCGTCATTACGTATTTGACGCCCAAAATTTGCGTTTTATAGACGAGGCTGCGATAGGGGGATTTTTGCCTTATGCGCAGGAGTGGGGTTACGTGCGCAGCGAGATAACCGCGCTAAAGCTAGTAGAGGATAAAATCGCTGCGTTTTGGGACAAAATCATAAAAAACGTTACGAAAAAAAACAAAGAAACGCAGATAATAAGGCGCTATTTTACGGCTGATTTTGCGGACGTCGTAGCGCAAATTTTAGCCGCCGTAGAACTTGGAGACAAGGGATAAACTTAGCGTTTGCGAGGCGTCCGGCTATTAGCGCATGGCATATAGCTTAAGCCGCGCCGCGCGATTTTAGCGGCTAATTTTACTAAATTTAAGGCGGAGCGTGATAGTAATTAGCGATTTTACCGAGCTTGACGGCGATCCCAGATACGGCGGTATAAATGCTGCCGATTTTGGCGCGAGTAAATTTTGCTTTAGCGTAGGTGCGCTAGCAAAGCTAGTCACAGTCTGGGGCGACGAATACGAGGACGAGGAACCCGGTTTTAAACTCTACGGCTTTGATCGCAAGCTAAAATTTAGCCTAAATGAGCCGATAATCTATGCTAAATTTGAACCTCGCGCGGCTCAAATTTGGTTAGCCAGGCGAGATAGCAAGAAGCAAATTTCGATTTTGATTTACGGCTACGGCGGCGAGCTAAGGGCAAATTTAGCGCTACCTGATGAGCTTGAAAATTCAGGCGTCTGGATGGACGAGCTACCGCAAACGGGCGGTATGGCCGTAGGTCTTGGCGCGGGGCAGGACGGCTCTAGGTCGTTTTTGTTGCAGGCAAAGGGGAGTGGATTAAATTTAACCGCCGAGCTTGAGGACGATTTTAGTTTTTTGTTTGTTACGGCCGGCAAAAACGGCGAATGCGAAGGAAACTACGCGCCTGATGATAAATTTGGCAAAGAGCTAGAAGGCACGTCAAAATGCAAATGCCAAAACGAGCAAACGCGCAGGCAAAAAAGCTTTTTGGGCGGCAACGCAAAAGAGCCCGAAAGCCAAATAGATAAGCACTCGCGCGATTTAAAAAATAACTTCTCGCGCGAAGCGGTGCTGCTAAATTTATACAAGCAGGAGATCGTCATGCCAAGCTACCCGCAGCTAGAGCCGCTACGCAGATTTAGCTTTCCTGACGAGATCGCGCTAGACGGCGAGGTTCGCGGATTTATGCTAGGCGGTATCGCGCCGCTTAGCGACCGAATTTGGCTCGTGCGCGACGACGGATATTTTCGCCACTATCTTTTTGACGCCAGCAAATTTGAGTTTATCGCCGAGATCGCGCTGGCGGGCTTTGAGCCTAAAATTGACGGCGCAGGGGAGATAACGTCGCAAATTTGCGGTTTAGACTGCTTTGAGGACAAATTGATATTTACGCGCTACGAGCTAGGCAAGCCGGATCGCTATTTTGAAGCGGACGCGGCAGAGATTGGCGTTTATGCAGATTTAAAGCCGATTTCGTAAGCTTAAAGACTAAAATTTAAGCCGTTTTAACGTTTTTGAGCCGAACTTAAAATTTAATAAGTTTAAAAAGGCTAAAATTGGAGCTAGCCTAACGCTTTTAATCAAATTTAGCAAGCTAAATTTAGACGGCTCAAAGCCGAATAATCAAAAAAGGAGACGAAAAACAAAACGGCTTTAGGCGCAAACGAATTTATAAATCAACGAAAGGAAAAGTAGATGTCTTGGAAAGACTTTTTAAACAACAAAGAGGACGAGCAGCCGCAAAAGGAGGGCAGAGGAATGGATCAAAAAAGCGTAGCTAAGCCGCCGGTGCTATTTAGCGAGACGCAGCAGGTATTAAAAGAAGTCGAGGCCAAACTGGGCGGCACGCTCATCACATACTACAACTCAAACGCGGGCAGCGTCTGCGGCAACGACGCGAGCGCGATGTATGAAATTTTAAAGGGCAAAAAGATAGAAAACGCGTTTTTGTTTATCAAAAGCGACGGCGGCAGCGGTATCGCGGCGCTTCGTATCATCAGCACTCTTAGAAACTACTGCAAAAACATCACCGCGCTTATCCCCGCTAACTGCGCGTCGGCCGCGACGATGATGGCGCTTGGCGCAAACGAGATAGTGATGGGGCCGCTAGCGTATCTAACGGCCGTCGATACTTCGCTAAAGCACGCGATGAGCCCGATAGATAACGGCAACGAGCGCGTTAGCGTGTCGATGGACGAGCTAAACCGCGTCATAAAGCTATGGAAAATGCACGAAAAAGACAACGACGAAAACCCGTATAAATCGCTATACAACTACATCCATCCGCTGGTTTTCGGCGCAGTAGACCGCGCTAGCTCGCTCTCGCTAAAGATTTGCTGCGAGCTTTTGCGCTATCACATGAACGACGAGGCAAAGATCCAAAATATCTCCGAGCGCCTAAACAGCGACTATCCGGCGCATGATTATCCGATACTTTTCCGCGAGGCCGAGGAGATCGGACTGCACGTGCAAAAGATGGACAACGAGCTAAACGAGATGCTGCAAGAGCTTACGCTTCTTTACTCAGAGATGGGACAGCGCGCCTTTACCGACTACGACGAGAACAGTTACCACGACAACAACATCGCAAACATCATCGAGGCAAACGGCAAGCAGATTTATTATCAGATCGACAAAGACTGGTTTTATCGCCCCGACGAGCGTCGCTGGAACGTGATGAACGACGAGAGCTCGTGGCGCAAGAACGAGCTAGTAGGCGGCAAACTCAAAAATACGATTTATCATTTATGGTGATATTTTGAGTTTCATTTTTTGGTTTTTGATATTTTACGGGATTTATTATCTGGTTTCAAATTTTAGTCAAAATCCCGTAAATTTAGGCGGCTCGCAAAAAAAGGCGATGTTTGAAGAGGCTAAATTTTTAGTTAGTCTGCTCGCCAAAGTCGCCAAAAGCGACGGCAGGGTAAACGAGCTAGAGGCTCGCCTCATCAGCGAGACGCTAGATGATATCACGCTACGGCTCGGTAACGACGCAGCGATGAGGGCGGAGCTAAAGCAGATCTATAACCGCGAAAAAGAGACGGTGCATAATGCTTATTTTATCGCGCGACAGTACAAAGATCGCTTCCGCCTTAGCCAAGACGCCGCGGCCGCGAAGCTATCTTTTTTACTAAATTTGGCCTATATAGACGGCGAATTTAGTAAAAGCGAGCACAATGTCATCGAGCAGATCGCTTTGGGATTTGGACTTAACGAGATCGATTTTTGGTCGATTTTAAAGAGATTTGACGATTTTTACGGGCAAAGGCGGCAAGATAGGGGAGGCCGGAGCGATCCGTACGTAAAACGTGCTAAAAGCCCTTACGACGTGCTTGGACTAAAAGAGGGTGCACCGTTTGACGAGGTAAAAAAGCGCTACCGAGAACTCGTGAAAAAATATCATCCCGATATTTTGATGGGGCGCGGCGAGAGCGAGGAGATGATAGAAAAGAGTACTCGTAAGCTACAAGAGATAAATGAGGCGTATGAAACCATAAAACAAAAAAGCTAGCCTTTTGAGCGTCTTTAAATGAGTTTGAAAATTTTGGGACTGCGGCAGACTATCTGTCTAGCCTTGCCCAAAATTTTCTGCACAACATTTAAATCCATCTCAAAATTCTACGCTTTTGGGTTCTTAAAATTTAATCAAATTTCGGTGCGGTATTTTCTACTTCGCTACGCTCGTAGCCGTGAGCGGACGAGATGGATTTTGCAAAGTATCAAAAAAGCACCCAAAAAACAAACCGGCAATAACTGGGCGCATTATTTTTCGCTTTACTTCACGCTTCGCGTTCGTAACGAGACTTCGCTACGAGGATGCGAGGCAGGTTTTAAATTTTACTCGGTCATTACTAGCTCGGTAACTTCCGTCGTAAAATTGAAAACTGCCGCGTCTAAATCAAAAATATTTCGCCTTTAGGTTTTTAAAATTTAGTCAAATTTCTGTAAAATTCAGCCAAATTTCGGCGCGGTATCTTGCGACGAATTTAAATGTTGCGACGAAATTTCCGACCGAAGATAGAACACGTAGTTCATCGAGGGAGAAAATTTCTAGCTCATTTAAAGGCGCGCAAGAGACAAGCCGGCAAAAGAAAGGAATATAAATGAGAGCATTAATCAGCGTCAGCGACAAAGAAGGCATCGTAGAGTTTGCAAAAGGACTCGAGCGACTCGGTTTTGAGATATTAAGTACGGGCGGCACGCACAAACTGCTAAAAGAGCAGGGCGTAAAGGCGGTCGAAGTGAGCGAATACACGGGCTCGCCCGAGATGTTTGAAGGGCGCGTGAAAACCCTGCATCCAAAAATTCACGGCGGGATATTGCACAAGCGAAACGACGCAAACCACTTAAGCCAAGCCGCGCAGCACGGCATCGGCGGCATCGATCTAGTCTGCGTAAATTTATATCCGTTTAAACAAACCACCATCCGCACAGATGATTTTGACGAGATCATCGAAAACATCGACATCGGCGGCCCTGCGATGGTACGATCGGCGGCTAAAAACTTCGCTAGCGTTTATATCGTCACGAGTCCTCTTGATTATGACGAGGTTTTACGCGTCATAGAGGGCGCAGACGAGAACGAGAAGGCTATTTTTAGGCGAAATTTGATGATAAAAGCCTACGAGCACACCGCGGCATACGACTCGATGATCGCAAACTACATGAACGAGCGCTTTAACGACGGCTTTGGCGAGATGAAATTTATCGCCGGCAGCAAGGTTTTTGATGCGCGTTACGGCGAAAACCCGCACCAAAAGGGCGCGCTATACGAGTTTGATTATTTTTTTAGCAACAACTTCACCGCGCTAAAAGGCGAAGCTAGCTTTAACAACATCACAGATATAAACGCCGCTTTGGCACTGGCAAGCAGCTTTGACGCCGCTCCTGCGGTCGCCATCGTCAAGCACGCTAACGCTTGCGGTTTTGCCGTAAAATCAAATCTGCTAGAAAGCTACGTCGAAGCGCTAAAATGCGATCCCGTCAGCGCATACGGCGGCGTCGTGGCGATAAACGGCACGCTAGACCGCGCTTTGGCAGAAAAAATCAACGAAATTTACGTCGAGGTCATCATCGCCGCAAACGTGGACGAGGACGCGCTTGCGGTATTTGAAGCAAAAAAACGCATCAAAATTTTCACTCAGGGCAATAAATTTTTACAGCGAGCAAACGACAAATACGACTTCAAGCACGTTGACGGCGGCTTTGTTTATCAGCAAAGCGACGAGGTGAAAGCTAGCGAGCTAGAAAATATGAAACTACAAACCGAGCGCGCAGCCAGCGAGGCCGAGTTAAAAGACCTCGAGATCGCGTGGAAGGTCGCGGCGCTTACGAAAAGCAACTGCGTCGTCTACGTGAAAAACAGCGCCGTGGTCGCTATCGGCATGGGTATGACTAGCCGCGTGGACGCCGCGCGTGCGGCCGTGGCTAAGGCGCGCGATATGGGGCTTGATTTACGCGGTTGCGCGCTTGCTAGCGAGGCATTTTTCCCGTTTCGCGATAGTATCGATATCGCAAGCGAGGCGGGCGTAAAAGCCGTGATACAGCCGGGCGGCAGCATCCGCGACGATGAGGTCGTGCAGGCGGCAAACGAGCACGGCATGGCGATGTATTTTACCGGCGTGCGCCACTTTTTACACTAAAATTTGATCGTTTTTGCGGCGGGCAATTAGCTACGCCGCTTTACTTTATCCGGCTTAAATTTACAAATAGCGGTAAAATTTATCTTTTAAATTTAGTTTACATGAACCCACGTAAATAGCTGCGCTAAGATAAAAAGGGGAAACTCATATGCTAAAAGAAAATATCAAAAACAAAATAGAAAAGCTGGCTCCAAATCCGTTTAGACAAAATACGGATGAGGTTGCGGAAATTTTAAGCAAGCTAAATATAAATAAACAAAGTTGCTTCGCGCAGTTATATCTTACTTATACCGGGCCTTTTGACCCGATTTTTCAGGATGTAGAGATACTGGAAATCACGGACATCCTTAGCCCTAATATCATAGAAATGACGGAATATTTTCGCGAGCATTTTTTGCTACCTCAAAGGTATATAGCCCTTAGCGACGATGCTTTCGGGATAGTTCGCGTCTACGATATAAACAGCGATAGAGTGTTTGAAATAGATATGAACGAAGTAGATAGTTTAGACGATTTTAGCGATATTGCAAATTTAAAACGGTGGGATAGTTTTGAGCGATTTTTGGACGATTTTTTTACGCAAAAACAGCATTAGCTTAAGCCTTAGCACCGATACGGCAAATTTAAGCAGATTTTGATTAAAATTTAGGCTGATTTTTTATAAGCCGACGGTAGAAGCGGTATTAAATTTTTCGATTTGTCGGTAAAATTTACGCTAAGCCAGACAAAGTCGCCGCACAGAGTAAACAAGCCGCTGTGGGATGAATTAAATTAAAGGAAAGTTATGGTAGCTTATAATCGCCCTATTACCTTAGAAGCTGCGCTCAAGGAAGTAACCGAGGAGCGCTTTTGCAAGGGACATCATTACAAGGATGTCGCCCTGACCGACGAGATGTTCGCACAGATCGTGCAAGTAAAGTCGTTGGTCAATATGGGCTTTATCAATACCGCGATTACCGATGAGGCGCTCCAGTACTTGGCGACTTTACCCAAACTAAAACTCCTTATCTTAGAGGATAATAAGCAAGTTACAGGCGAAGGCTTTAAGTACTTTGCCGACAAACCTATTGACCATATCTCGCTGGACGGTTGTCCCGTAACTGATGAGACACTAAAAATCGTCTTGCAAGTACCACGCCTGAAGTCTCTTTCACTAAAGAGAACGCGGGTTACTTTTGAGGGGCTAATGGCAGTAGCACACTACAACAAGGTGAGTTTCTACCTTGATAAACCTTTCACTGCCGAGCAGATAAAAGCCTTTGAGCAGGCGCAACGTACGGCAGGCAAGAAGAAACCAGCGGCAACCCCTACCGATGATTTGCCCATCGTAAAGCAACTGCTTTTGGATTTCTTTGCGGCAATGACTGAGTGGGAGGCTTTTGCTGCCAAGAATGATGATACAGAAGAGGGTGAGCTTTTGGTAGAGGAAAAATGCAAAGCCCTCTTCCAAAAGTATTGTACCGACAAGCGCAGGGCGGGCTATCGTCCTGAAGGAATTTATTTTTCACTAAATGAAGGAGGTACTTATAGAGCACATCAAATCATTGATAGTGAATTGGTAACTAAGAATAAGATATACCTCTATACCCAAAATAATCGTGATGATCAGTTTCGCTTTCTTATCATCAGAAAAGATGGCGAGTGGCGAATTGACGAATGCCAAAGGCACGATAGGGGCTGGACTAAATATGGATTATAACACATGAGAACAGCAAAACAACTTATAGAAGACGAACTTCAGAAAATAATTCATCAGCTTAAAGAAGTTTCTCTTTTGCAAGAGGAGAAACAAGCGCTTGTAAGCTATAAAAAGGAGTTAGAACAACTATTGTTTCTTAAAAAACTGTCAGATACTTATCACTTGGAGTCTGCAGCTATAGAGAGGACTATTGTATTGCCACCACCTCGTACAGATTTTGCTAGTTTTCGCATAGTAGATGATGCCGAAACAGAAGAAAAACGATGTTGGGAGGAGCTAAAGATAGAAAATGAACCCCTTTGGCTTTGTGAAGGAGATATTTTGATTAAGAAAAGATAATTCAAAATATAAATACAATGAAAGATATATCCCAAGTATCTTAGCATCAGCGGCTGGAAAATAGAACCATTCCGGGATAATAAATTTTACGGAATTACCTTTAGAAAAAGCAACTAAATGAATGCCTTACAAAAACGATTAGCACAAATAGGAACCAAGCCTCACGAAAATGGCTTGTGTGATGGAATAGTATATGAAGACTTAGAAGACCAATGTTATTGGATTTATAACCACTATTCCTATTGCGAATGGCTTAAGCACAATATGATGCACTATGCAGGACTTAGCAGGGAAGATGCTACTGAAAAATTAGCTCAAAATAGCCTGTTTACAACCCCACCTAAAGATCTTGATAATCTATTTTGCATTACGCACGAGCTCACCTATCACAACGCAATGGAGATAGCCAAAGGAAATATGTATTGGCAGGACGGAACGCCCTCTGATACTAATGGCTTTCAAGAAGAATACGATGTTTGGTATAAGCAAACCAAAGAAAAATATCACTTGAACGAAGAATACGAGATGATTAAATTTAAAGACTAGGTTTGGGAAAAATAAAGGTAAGTAAAGAATGCTAAATAAGTTAGGTAAATTTAAGCTCTCATTTAAAAAGCCGCCGTCTTTGCGCTAGCTCAAATTTTACGCCCCGACGTTAGTCTAAACAAAACAAGCTTAAACGAACGGGTAGGGCGTAAAAACCAGTCCTTGCAGGTCAAGCGGGAAGCAAGCTAAAACTACACTCCTAGCTGCGCCTTTACCTCGTCGCTCGCCATCTCGATACTCCACGCAGGCTCCCACACGAGGTCTATCTCGCACTCTTTTACGCCGTCGACGTTTAGCACCGCCGTCTCCACCCAGCCCAGTATCATCTCATGCAGCGGGCATGAGCGCGTAGATAGCGTCATCGTGACTTTTGCTTTACCGTTCTCGTCGCAAACCGCGTCGTAAATCAGCCCCAAGGATACGATATCAAAGCCAACTTCGGGATCGACGATGTTTGAGAGCGCGTCGTAGATTTTTTCTTTCATTTTTCTTCCTTTACTCCAAATTTCGTAAATTTAAAAACATTTATCATATTTATAGCGACTAAAACGATACTAACGAGCAAGCTAGCCACGCCGCAGTGCGCGAGCGATTTTATCTCCAGCCAGACTCCAAGCTCGTAGAGCGCAAGCCCAACGGCGTTAAAGCCGATGCCGATATACGCGGGCTTTTTAAGGATCATCTGATCTAGCAGCGGCACCTTTGTTTTACCGACAAAGGGCGCCACGTAGTGATACCAGATGAGAAACGGCGCGATCTTGTAAAGATGAGCCGCGATGAAGGCGAACAAAAAGCCGTAAATCAGCATAAACACCGCCATATCGTATCTATCCGCCGCGATAAATGCGCAAAATAGCACGAAGGCCGCGAGCGAAAGAGCGATATTGACATTCCAGTAGTCATACGCTTTGCGAACGCGCTTTTTTAGGATATGTAGCGCCTCGGCGACAAAGCAAACGATCGCTGCTCCAAACGCAAAGTACGCATAAACTTCGCTAAAAAAGAGCAAAACGCCGGCAAAAATATAAAATCCAAAGGCAAATTTGCTAAGTGTAAATTTTAGATCGTGCGCTAGGGCAAACATCGGTAGCAGCACGGTCGCCACGCCTACGATGATGAAAAAAACAAAGCCGAGTACGAAATAGACGTGAAATTTAAGCGCAAACATAAAATCCATCGGCAAAGTGCCAGAAAGTATCATCAAAAGGCAAAATCCAAGCGAGATGCCCGCGAGTAAAAATATCGCCGAAACAAAAAGCATAAACGCCGCGAAGCTCTTTTTTTCATTATCCATAAAGCTAACGATATAGGTCGTGCCAAAAAACAGTAGTGCCAGGAAAAGCGCCATGCCGCCGCCATGTATAAAGCCCGTCTTGCCGCTGATCATCCCGTAGCCCATCGCAGCGATCCCTAAGCAGTAGACGGCTAAATTTAGCATCGCGCCTTTGATCGTCGAAAACGGCTTTTCTAAAATCACCGAAGTGAGCTGATAAAGCGCGCCGATGATGACGCTCATAACAAAGCCGACGAAAAACACGTGTAAAAACCCCGCCGTCTCAAGCCCCGCTATCATCTCAAAATCAGCCGCGAAAAAAGCGGGAATGCTCGCGATCAAAAAGCAAATGCCCGCGATAAAATAACCGCCCACTAGCTTAAAAGGCGGCGCAAAGGTGTTTAAAAGCATAGCCTATCTCAGTGGCAAAGGCTTGTGTCTACGTTTTTGACGTCCGCGCATTGCTTTAGGCTAAAGGTCATCTTAACCGCCCCACCCTCTAAATCCTCCCGCTCGACGTCAAACTGCTCCGCAATTTTAGGGATTAGTCCGGCTGGAAATTTGTGATTTACCATCACGATTTTGGTGTTTTGGTTTGCAAATTTGATCGCTACCAGCGCATTTACCATAGGCTCTGGCGGTACGCACGGACGGCTGTCAAAACCGACGAAATCCACGCCGCCTTGGCTATATCTATAAAACGGAACCGTCGCGCCTTCGGCGTTAAACTGCTCGGCACCTTTGAAAAAATCGCTCATTTTTTATCCTTGTTTTAAATTTGGATAATTATACTCTTATTTTACGCGCAGGCGTCTTGACCTTGCTTAAGTAGTTTGGATTAATATACTGCAACATAAAATAAATAAAATTTCAATTTATTTTAAGCGGGGGGGGTAAAATACGCCTACAAATTTAACGTAAAGGATAAAAATGAGTTTATATCTTGCTTTAAAAGATAAGCTTCCAAACGATGCTTTTTATATGAAGGATAAGCTAGACGACTTAAGCGACGACAAGGCAAGAGCCGTATCGATATTAAATTTAAAAAGCCCGGTAGTCGGCTTGGCGCTTGGACTTTGCTTTGGGACTTTTGGCGTGGATAGATTTTATAAAGGCGATATTTTGCTAGGCGCTTTAAAGCTTATAACGCTCGGCGGCCTCGGTTTTTGGGCGTTAGCGGATTTATATTTCGTCTATAACGGTATCAAAAAAGATAATCTAGAACTATTAAATTCAGCTATCATGTAAAAAATGAAAAATATACTGCTAATAAATGAATTAAAATCGAGGCTACCGTCAAATTTATATACCGAGCTCGTGATGAGTAAAAGGCTCGAGGAGCTAAACGATACCCAAAGCTCGCAGCTGGTAGCCGATGCGTCGTATATGAAAAAACCGACTTTAGTTTGGGTTTTTGCTTTGTTGTTCGGGTGTTTTGGAGGGCATAGATTTTACGTAAACAGCCCGGTAATCGGCATTGTTTTTATAGTGCTTACGTTTTTGGTATTTGCCGCAGCCGTTCCTCGTCCAGACTCTGGCATAGACAATTTATTTACGCTTATTTTGTTAGCCGCGATCATAGACGGCGTGCTGCTATCTAAAAAAATAGCGGCTAAAAACTACGAAAAAGTAGCGCATATACTAGAGAAAAATGCCCGTTAAGCAGCTTGGCAAATTTCCAAAATACAGTTTATATTTGGTAAAGGATAAATTTAACTCGCTAAACGAGAGACAGCAAGAAGCATTAAATTTAACCGACTTTAAAAATCCGTTCGTCACGCTTGCTTTGGGGCTATTTTTAGGAGTGATTGGAGCCGATAGATTTTATATCGGCTCTATCGGTATCGGCGCTTTAAAGGCGCTTGCGCTATTTTTTATATTTGCGGCAATCGGCGTCATAGAGGCGGTTTATGAGGGCAAAGCGATAAGCGATAGCCAGTATATCGTCGCTCTAAGCATTGTCTGGCTTGTTTTAATGTTTTATTTTATCTTAGCAGTCGTTGATGCATTTTTATCTTTTAAGGCTTGCAAAGAGAAAAATTTACAAACTCTCGTCGAAATTTTAGAAATTTATAAATAAAATCTCGCCTAAAAATAAACCGAGTCGCCGCTAAGATAAAATCAAAAGTAGACCCAAGCGGTATAAGGCTCAAAAGATGCCGAATTTATCGCCGGGCGGTAGCGACGGTACAATCTCTTACCGCCTTAGCAGTACTGCTTGTAGCCTTTATCGCAAAGCAGTTTTTTGCCCTCTTGTTTTAGGATTTCGTTTTTACTCTCGCCCTTATAGGTCGAGTTTTGGTCGCTACCGACCTTTTGTCCGTTTATATAGATGTCCGCTGCAAATAATCCCGTCAAAAACGCCAAAAAAATCAAAATTTGCTTCATAAGTCGCTTTCAATAAAATTTAATCTCCAAGATGCAAGCAAATCGCAGTCCAAATTTAAGGACGAGAGCGTGAAATTTAGGATTTTATCTTGCGATAAATTTTAAATCTTAGCGTCATCTTTGAAAAACTGACGTATGTAATTTAAATTTGCTACCACTCGCAGTAGTTTATGCCTCTACGGTTTTAAATTTATAAATTTACGCGTCGCTTAAATTTGATATACTCGTACTTGTCTTAGACCGACTCTGTTACGCCTAGGCCGTGCCGGTCTAAAAATCTCCTTGTAACTTTGGCTTTGCTCTTTCGTTTAAGATAATGATTTTTATATTTTTATACCGAGGCGTATCTGCGGCGTGTCTGTGCGAAGGTATTTTAAATTTAGCCAGCCATCGCTAAAATCCATAAAATCTGCCTCGTCATAGATGCCGTGCTAGCTTTTAAAACATCTATTTTTGTTCATCGGTTTTCAAAACTGTTTAAATGCACGCTTTGCAAAGTGTCCCAGTAGCGGCCGACTACCGCTAGTAGACTACTTGCAATCTAAATCAATTACGCCGTAGCCGCACAAGCCTTGACGAAAAATAAGATAAATTTTTATCGTTCGTGCGGTGTAATAGACTAAAATTCGGTTCGGCATCCTATACTTTGCCGGCTTTTTAGTAGCTTTTTGCGTGCGTCAAGTAGGGTGGTATATTTGCCGCCATATAAATTTAACTCGTTTGTTTTGATTTTGTATGCATCCTTTGTGATTTTATATTTGCCGTCTAGGCCGGTAAAGTTATGTTCGTAAAAATTTTGATTTTCAAAAAGCGTTTGTATTTGTTTAATGCGGGCTTAGTAGGATTCTTGGTTTAAGGCATTTGACATGCGCTTTCTTTTGAGTTTTGCAGATTGCGGAATTTTATAAAGGAGCATTAAATTTTAAGATTAATTATTTTTGATTTGCGCTATACAACGCTGTATGATTAAATTTGGAAAGGATTGGAAGACCAATCCTTTTGTTAATCCATCTGATTTCTAATGTAGGTCGGAGCGTCTAATACCGCAGATGCTTCTTCGCTGTTGTAGCCGCCGCTTACTTTTAGCTGACTTATTCTTTGCTCTAGGTATGGATTTCTAGAATTTAAAGACGTTTGACTGGGGGTAGGTGCCGGAGTAGGAGCTTTTTCCTCCTTGCCTTTAAAACCGGTTGCTATGATGGTAACTTGAACTTTATCCTCCATGCTCTCGCTACTCGTAGTGCCTAGTATGATATCGGCATCGTCATCTACGCACGCTCTAATGATAGCCATCGCATCGTCTATATCGCCAAACGGGCAGTCCGGGTGAAATTTGAAGTGTACTAGGATGCCTACGGCTCCATTTATGGTAACGTCGCTTAATAACGGAGATTGGATAGCGTTTTTAACGGCTTCTTGAGCTGCGCCGTCGCCGTTTGACTCGCCTATACCTAGTAAAGCCATACCGCGATGTTCCATGACTTTTTTTACGTCGGCAAAGTCGGAGTTTATGTCGCTATCGCCGGATTCTAGTACGATAGTACACATACCGCTGACTGCGCGCGCTAAAACGTCATCAACTATTTTAAAGCTTTCTTTGATACCGGCTCTTTTATCTATGATGCTTCTTAACTTTTGATTTGGTATTACGATTATGGAATCAGACTCTTTTTTTAGCTCGTCAAGACCCTTTTGGGCTAGGTTATAGCGCTTTTTACCCTCGAAATCAAACGGCATCGTAACGACGGCGACCGTCAAAGCACCGATGTCTTTAGCTATTCTAGCTATCACGGGAGCTGCGCCGGTACCGGTTCCCCCACCTAAGCCGGCAGCTATGAAAACGATATCTGAATACTCTAAAATGCTAGTTATCTCCTCTTCGCTTTCTAATGCAGCTTTTTTGCCTACGTCAGGTTCCATGCCTGCGCCAAGCCCTTTGGTAATCTTTTCTCCAAGCTGCAGCTTAGTAAAAGCAGATGAGCTACCCAGCGCCTTTATATCGGTATTTGCGACGATAAGATCTATATCCATCTCATCGCCTTTTTCTCTTATGATATGATTTATCATATTACAACCGCCGCCGCCTACGCCTATAACCTTTATCTTTGCGCCGTATGAAGACTTTTTCTCTTCAACCGTGAAGTTACCCTTATCCATTTACCCAAATCTCCTTTAAAATAGTTGTGTTATTTTGTTCCAAAGTACGGAAAAAAAGCTAGGCTTCTTTTCTTTTTTGTCGTTTAAATCTTCGTTTAATTCGTCTTTTAGCGTTCTATCGTCGTCTATCCTTAAATCATCTATATAGCTATCATCTAGCGTCGTCCCTTTAAAAATTTTCTTATCTAGCTCTTCTACGCTTTTCGTACCGCTATCGCTTTGTATAGCGATATCTTTAAGGTTTTTATTTTTAACTACTACCTCGTCTTTATAGCGCATCTTCTTTTCGGAGTCTATCTCGTAGGGCGTAAAATATCCCGCACCGTACATACAAAGCCCTATCGCGCAAGAGTTTGCCGGATCTCTTAGTATCTCGTAAAGCCCCTCCATCTCTTTAGGCTTTGCTATGCGTACGGGCATATTTTTAAAAAAAACATCTGCAAATTCTTTAATGCCCTCAAATTTAGTCATACCCCCGGTTAGCACTACGCCTGCGGCTATGGACGACTTGTATCCGCTATCTTCTAGCATTTTGGCTAATATCATAAGCGTCTCTTCTATCCTTGCGTATATAACTTTTGAGATAACGTCAAGCGAGACCTCTTGAGTTTTGCCGTCATCGTTGATAGGCGGTATCTCTACTAATTCGTTAGTTTTGGCTGTATCTAGAAGCGCGCCGTAGTTTAGCTTTATCTCTTCGGCTTTTAGGATCGGCGTGTGAAGCGCAGCCGAGAGATCGTTGGTGATATTTGCCGAACCTATGCCTAAAAACTCGTTGTATCTTATCGAATTTCCGGAATGTACTATCATGTTGCAAGTAGCTCCGCCCATATCTATTAGAGCTACGCCTAGATCCTTTTCATCCTGATTTAGGGTAGCAATAGCCGAAGCGTAGCTGGAAAGTACGATATTATCAGGCTCGACGCCGGCTAAATTTAACGCTTTTCTAAGATTGCTTAGAGATGATTTTTGCGCCATTATGATATGCGTTTGCACCTCAAGCCTACTACCGTTCATACCCAAGGGATCTTCTATATGCTCTTGGTCGTCTACTTTAAAGTTATACGGCAGTATGTGAAGCTTTTCGTAGTCGCTATGAATTTGCGCTCTTCGCTCGGATTCAGACATTGAACGCTGTATTTCTTTTATACCTATTTCATACGTCGGGATATTTACCACCCCGTTGCTCTCTACGCTTTTGGTGTAGGCTCCCGATATCGATACTACCACCTTTTCATATCGAGTGCCGGCTATCCTCTGGGCATCGACTAAGGCGCTTTTTATTGATTTTGAAGCCAGTTCGATATTGGTTATTACGCCCTTTTTTATGCCCTGCGTTTTGGCATTTCCTATGCCGATTATCTTTAGACCCGTGTCGTCGTGTTGCGCTATGACGGCGCAAATTTGAACCGAGCCTACATCGATACCTAAAATTTTAGTACTCAAATCAATACCTTTTTATTTTTTACTAACGTAATATTCTACTTTATATCTCTTGGCTAGCGCCGTACTCAAATCTCTCATCAGTTCGCTATTTTTTAGGTAGCTTGATTGCTGGGCGATGATGTCTTTATATTCGCTCTCTTTATCGCGATTGATTAAATTTTGCTCCAGTATTTCGTAAACCACGGCTTTATTATCAATCATTACGTAGTCTTTTTTAGCGCTTTTGCCAAATAATTTACTAACGAATACGTTAAATTCCCCTTCCGTTAGTCCGCCTTGAGCTTTTATGGCGTCTCTACCGATAAAGCCTATGTCAATGCCTTTAAAGCCGTTTTTAAGCAGTTCTTTTGCTTTAGCTTCCACTATTTCTTTAGTTTTTTGTTCTTTGTAAAGCTCTAAAATTTGCTCCCTAGCTTCTTCAAAACTCATTATTCTCGGAGCTATTACCTCTTTTACCTTTACTATCATATACCCATCATCGTATTCAAACGGTTTTAGCGTTTCGCCTGTTTTGACGAGTTTTAGTTCATCTATAGGTAGACTTGCGTTATCTTCCAGAGTCGAGATAGTCGTACCTGCTTCGCTTTCGCCTTTTTTAATTTTTAAATACTCTTCTAGCGCGATTTTTTTAGTTTGTTTTAGGTTAAAGTCCTTTAAAACTTCGTCTTTAACCGCTTCAAAATCTTTTATTTTGTCGTCGCTGCCTTTATACTCGTTTTTATTTTCGTCATAAAACGCTCTTAACTCCGTAGCATTTGCTTCGCTGGTTATAGCCGGGATAAATTTAGTATCAAGCTTAAACTCCGTCATGGTTTTATACTCGTTTTTATGTTCTTCCCAGAGCGTTTTTACGGCATCTTCGTCTATTTTTATCTCATTGGCGCCGGCCTCTACGACTTGCATGGAGATTCTATCTTGCATTAAATAACTCGCCAAAAGCATATCGGTATCTTGCTTTTTAGTCGGTATATTTAGCGCGTGTCTTAGCTTGTCTAGCAGGATTACGTTTTTTAGGCTTTCTTCGTATTCGCTCTGAGGTATTCTAGCTCTTTTTAGCGTATTTTTATACAGCTCTTTATCAAATTTGCCGTTAGTATGGAAATTTTGATCCGCGATGATATATTTTACTATATCCTCGTCGTTAACTCCAAGACCCAAATCATCGGCAAAATTTAAGAATAACGCGTCGTTTACTAACGATTCTAAAGCCAAATTTTCAAGCTTAAGATTTGCGGCTTCTTCTTCGCTTAAATGTCCGTCGGCGAGCTGGCTATAATATGCGTGAAATTGTCCGTATTTATTTTGAAACTCTTGGATGCTTATATTTCTGTGTCCTACTTTTGCGACGGAGCCGGAGCGGCTCGCGTTGAGGTCATAGGCTCCCCAGCCCACGAAACCCGCCCCGACGAAAGCTATCGTGCTTATCCATATCGTCACGACAAGGTATTTTCTGTGTTTTTGCATCCAAGTTATCATTTAAATTTCCCTATGTAAATTTCATAAAAATTTTATGCAATATTTTACTTAAATTTCGTAAATATCACCTTAAAAACGAGGTTTGAAGGCAAAATTTTTAAGTCGCGATAATACAAACTAAACTTTGCCTAGTTATTTTACGATTCGTAAGAATGCGCAATGCTTAGCAGTTTGCAAGTATTCTCAAGGATTGCGACGTCTTTTGCTAGCTGATAAGGCGTCCTACTATGCACGTATACGCCGTATCCTTTGATAACCATCACGTTAGTTTTATTTTCTAGCATATAGCGGTATATCTCGGTATCGGCACGTTCGTACCAGTCCTCAAACTGCTTTGGATCGTATATGGGTATCTCGCTGCGTCTCATGTAGCCAAAGTAATCCCTCGGTCGTATAAAGGCGTGTCCTAGGGTGTATGCTGTTAGATAGTGCGGCATGGCGTAGCAGACGTATTTGGCCTCATTTATATTTTTGTATATATTTAGATGGATATCCGCATCTATACTCGCGTCGTTCCAGCGGTAATCCCTTTTGGAATTTAGCATTATCAAGTCTTCTTCTCTAACGTTATCAAAAATCGTCGTTCTTTTGTTTATCAAAAAAGAATCATGCTGAATCCTAGCTGAAATAGAGCCGTGAAAGACGCCGAAAAAGTTTTTTCTAAACATCGAAAGAGCGATATTGCTGATCTCGCTTGCGCAGTATTTTAAGTCCATTTTAACCTTTTATAAACTTTTTTTGTTATTATACACAAAAAATAAAGGCTAAATTTGAACTCCCCACACGTTCCCGTGCTACTTGATGAAGTTTTGCGAGCTTTTGAGGATATAAAAAGCGGCGCGATCGTAGATTGTACGCTTGGATACGGTGGGCATTCCGGCGCGATTTTAGAACAAAATCAAAACGTAAATTTAATTGCCTGCGACCAAGACGAAGAGGCGATCAAATTTAGCCTTGAAAGACTGAAAAAATTCGGTCAAAGAGCGCAAATTTTTAAGAGTAAATTTTCAGAAATTTTGGGCAAAGTAGAGCAGGGTCAAATTCGCGGTATCCTAGCCGATATCGGCGTTTCGTCGCTACAGCTAGATAAAAACGAGCGAGGATTTGGCTTAAAAAGCGAAAATTTAGATATGCGCATGGACGCGCAGGCTAAATTTTCGGCTTACGACGTTGTAAATTCTTATAGCGCACGCGAGCTAGAGCGTATATTTGCTGACTACGGCGAGCTACCAAACCCTGCCAAATTTGCCGCTAAAATCGTAGAAGCCAGGCAAAACGGCGCGATAAAAAGCGCCGAACGCCTCGCGCAAATAATCGGCCTAAAGGGCATAAACGGACGTAGCGTTAGCGCGGCGACGCTGGCTTTTCAGGCGATAAGGATAGAGGTAAACAACGAACTTGGCGAGCTGCAAAATTTACTCCAAAGCATTGAGGACTCGCAGATCGACGAGTGCATCGTGGCGATAATTAGCTTTCACTCGCTAGAAGATCGCATCGTAAAAAATAAATTTAGACAGTGGGCGCAAAACTGCATTTGTCCGCCGCAGGCCCTTAGATGCACGTGCGGAGGGGATAACGCGCTAGGTAAAATCGTTAGTAAAAAAGCAATAACCCCAAGCGCTGCCGAGATCAAGGCAAATCCGCGCTCAAGCTGCGCAAAAATGAGGATTTTTAAAATTTCAAGAGGTAAAAATGCAAGATAAAAACGAGATTTCGGAGTTTAGCGGCAGCGAACCGAAAAAGGAGCAAAATTTAGACTTTAGGACGTTAGTATCGGCGTATGCGGCGCTTTTTATCGCGCTTGCTTTGTTTTTGCCAAAAATTTACATCACGAATCAAATTTATTACATCAGTCGCGAAATCGGCGATCTAAGCGGCAAACGCGACGTCTTGCTAGAAGAAAACAGAGAGCTTCGTCTAAAACTCGAGAGGATGAAATATAAAAATCAAATTTTAGATCCGCTTACCTTAAAATAGCTAATTTCCGGCCTCAGACTGCGCGACTAGGCGCTCTAGGACGTACTGCTCCAAGTCCTTGCGCGGGATTTCGTTTTTTACTGCTTCGTTGTAGATCATCTCGACTTTCGTGGAGTATTTTTCGTAGCTAAAATACGGAAAATGCACGCTCCAAGCTTTTTTTATGAGCTCTTTGCTAACGGCTTTTCTCGCCCAAATTTTAAACATATCAAAGCCGATAAAAACGGCCGCAGTGCCTAGTACCGCGCTAACGATCGAGAGATGAAAATCAAGCTTGGTAAAAAGACGGTGCGTCAAAATCAGCAAAACAAAAAAAATGGCAAAGCATAAAAGCCCGTAAACAAGGTAAGTTCTTGCGTAGCGAAATTTAAAATTTAGCTTGGCAGGATCAATCAACATGCCTTCGTTAAAAAGGCAGTTTGCCTCGAGTAGATCGCGAAACAGCACGGGTTGCTTTGAGATAACGAAGATATTTTCTAGGATTAATTTTTTTAGCGCGTTATTTTTCATCTTTCTGATTATCCTTAAATTTAGCCCCAATTATATCAAAAACTTCGTAATCCAAGCTAAAATTTGGGCTTAAGGCAACGCTTTTTAAGAGTATTTGAGCTAAAATTACTTAAATTTTAAGGAGAAAAAATGAACGGAATAGTATATCTAAACGGCGAATTTATAGACGCGGCGGCGGCTAAAGTTAGCGCATTTGACCGCGGATTTATCTTTGGCGACGGCATATACGAGGTCGTGCCGGTGCTAAACGGACGGCTCGTGGATAGGGAGGATTTTTGGGAGAGATTTGAGAGGAGCCTGGCTGCGATCGAGCTGGGCTTGCCGCTTTCAAAGAACGATTTTGGGGGCGTTTTAGAGGAGGTAGTCTGGCGAAACAACCTAAAAGAAGGCGGCGTTTATATGCAGATCACCCGCGGCGTCGCCGATAGGGATTTTAAATTTATAAAAGGCTTAAAGCCGACTTGTTTCGTGTTTTGCTACGAAAAAGATATCGTCGCAAACCCTGACGCCGCGACCGGCATCGAGGTCGTTAGCGTCGAGGATATCCGTTGGAAGCGCCGCGACATCAAATCGATCTCGCTTTTGGCGCAGTGCTACGCTAAAGAACAAGCAGTAAAAGCCGGCGCCTACGAGGGATTTATGGTCGAAAACGGCTTTGTGACCGAGGCTACTAGCTCGTCTGCGTTTATTATAAAAGATAACGTCCTGATAACCAAACCGCTCTCAAACGAAATTTTGCCTGGTATCCGCCGCAAGGTGATCCTGGGTTTTGCCGAAAAGGCGGGGCTAGAGATCAGACAGCGACCGTTTACGATGCAAGACGTTTACGAAGCCGACGAGGCGTTTATCTCGGCTGCGACGCTACCGCTACTTCCGGTCGTCAAGGCTGACGGCAAGCCGATAAGCGGCGGCAAAGTCGGCAAATACGTGCCGATGCTAAGGCAAATGTATATAGATAAGATCAAAAAAGAGGCTGGGCTTTAAGCTAAGATTGACGTTTCGGGTCGGCTTTGCATTTGTGCGGGTCGGCTCAAATTCGGCTAAATTTGACGAATGCATTTAAATTTGCCGTCCGAAGCGTTAGTAAATTTGAGCCGAAATAACGCCTGTCGGACTATCAAATTCGGAACTAACGATGAAAAATAAACCCAAAATTTTAATCAGCGCCTGTCTGCTCGGCGAAAACTGCAAATATAACGGCGGCAATAACGCAGACGCGATTTGCGCGGACGAACTTGCCAAACTTGGGCAAATTTACGATCTCATCGCCGTTTGTCCGGAGAGTATTGGCGGACTAACGACCCCGCGCGAACCTGCCGAAATTTGCCCAAACGGACGGGTTTTAACCAAATCTAGCGGCCGCGACGTGACGGATGAGTTCCTCTTGGGGGCGCAAATTTGCGCCGATATCGCCCGCGAAAACGGTTGTAAAATCGCTATTTTAAAAGAGCGAAGCCCAAGCTGCGGAAGTGGATGGATTTACGACGGAAGCTTTACCGGGCGGCTCGTTAGCGGCGACGGCCTAACCGCAGCGGCGCTAAAAAATCTAGGCGTTCGCATCGTCGGCGAGAGCGCGCTTGCAGAGCTAAATTTAGAGAAAGAAGCGCAAAACGGCCGAGTGGATAAACGTTAAAGATATAGCGGACGGCGCGAAATTTTACGCCGGAGCGGCGATAAAGATAATGCCCGTGCCGCGCGGGCTGGAGGAGGGAAATTTTATCCCTGATGGAGGGCTTGTTTACCTTGTCTCGGACGATGCTTCGGATAAGAGTTATTTAAACTGCGTCTGCCTAAGCCGGGGCGAAGAAGGAAACGTGATCTGCCGCCCCTGGCGAGAGGGCAACTGCATACTTGGAAGCAAGATCAAGCGGATGTTTGAAAGCGAGTTACAAGAGGCGTTTATAAGTAAAAGTATCGAGATCGCATTAAATAAGGCGGTAAAATTTAACATCTTTAGTTTGTTAGTAAAATTTGGTTTATGCTGCTAGCTAGCGGCGCAAAAGTTGTTATAAATTTGTGAGTATCAAATTTCTAGCGCGACTTTGGAAAAATTACCGCTTGAAATTTAAAAAAACTCAAATTCGTCAAATTTGCTTAAACTAAAAAAATCGACACCCGAGCTACCGTGCGTCTAACATTAAATTTGAAATTTACAAGCCGCTTACCGCTTTGATTAGAACTCAAATTTAAAACAGCGACGCTTAGCTGCCAGCAAAACATAACGATAAATTGGGGCCCAATTTGCCCAAATTTATCGTTAAAACCGCCGTCAAATTTATCTTAGATGCCCAAATTCCGGTCTATACTCGAAGTGCATCGTATCAAAGCTAACCCAGCGCCCGCCCCAGATGAAGCCGTGTTTTTCAAAAACGCGCACGATCTCCTCAGGGATTTGATTGCGGTAGCTGCCGTCCTTGCTCCAGCGCCAGTAGTCGCTCTTGTCGGTATTTATGTCTATCGCGATGCCGTAGGAGTGCGCACTCTTGCGCTTGGTGCCCTCGATCACGCGCCAGTTAAACGTACCCGACGGATTGTCAAGAAACTTTAGCAGCTCGGGTTTTTGCAGGGCTAGCGCGTCAAGCTCGTTTGAGACGGCTTGCAGAGCTGCTGCCGCACCGTTTTTGGAGTTAAATTTAAACGTTTTGCCGCCGTGATTTTTTAGCCAAACGACGTCGGTTAAATTTGCTTTCACTTCCGCCTCGCTCGCGCCGTAAATTTTATCTAAAAGCTCGTAGTTTCGGTATCTACCAGCGTCATTGCTAGGCAGCGCCAGAGGCTTAAAGAGCGGATAAGGCTGCGCAAAAGTGTCCTCGACGTCGGCAAGGTTTAGCAGGTGCGCCGTGTCTTTTGCCTCGCCGTCGTCAAATTTGATCTTAGCGCCGTCTGAAAAAATCACCTCATTGCCGACGATTTTCACGCCGTAAGCTTTTTCGATCGCCGATTTTTTCGCGCGCGACATCTCCTCGCCGCTGGCCACTTCAAAGGTATTCATGGAGTTTATCCGCGAGACCAGCAAGCGTTTTGGATCGATATCTGCTACGTCCGAGCCGATTTTTAGCGTCGTGATCGCTATGCCGCCGATCATGGCTCTGCCGTTATCTTTCGTGCGGATACCCCAGACGTCGTGCACGGCGAGCGGTTCGTCGCCGCGCATACCAGCATAAAGCATGATATGCCCGTTCATGTGAAATAGCGTTCTATATGGCACGGCTTGCGTTTTTATGACGCGTAGTTTTTCTTCCGCGCTTAAATTTGCTAGGCTCACGACCTTGCCGATTTGACCTTGCGCCTTTGAGTTTCGCGGTAGCCACACGCCAAAGCTACCCAGGAAATCTTGCAAAAACAGCGAGCAGTCGCGCTTGCCGCCAAACCCGCCCCAGCCGTAGCTTTGCCCCAGTAGCGATGACGCCAGCGCTCTTACGTTTTCGTCGCTAAATTTAAGCGGAAAGCGGCTTGCGCTTTGTTTTGAGATCTCGTAGTTTTTTAGCCCGCTTTGGGTTTGGATTTTGCCGTAAAATTTAAACTGATCCTCGCTTTGAAACGGTAAAATCGCGCCTATGCGTCCGTAAAATAAAAAGTTGCCGTTTTTGTCGTAGACGGGCTCTTCGTCTTTGATAACGCTTAAAAATTTAGAGTTTTTTAGCTCCCGCACGGCGTCTGCGCTTAAAATTTTGATTTCGGTCGATTTTATCCAGCCCCAGGCCGCATCGCTACCCACAAACGCCCACGCGCCGTCGGCCGAAAAGTGCGAAACGTAAAGCGGATAACCGATCGAAACGAAAGAGAGCTGGGCGTAGTCAAACGGCAGCCCTTCGCCTGCGCGCACGGGATTATAGAGCACGGCCTCGTCGGTAGGTAGGTTTCGCAAGCTCGCGTTTGCCGTCGTTACCGCAGGCAAAGAAACCTTGCCGAAGCTCTCTACGCTCGCGTTTTTGCGCACTTTTTCAAACCACTCGTTTGGGACTTTGCGCATATTTGAGAAAAAGTACTGCCTTTTTGACGTATTTTTATAGTAATCTAGCGCCCAAAAAGCCTCTTTAGCACTCGTTGCGGGCGCTTTTAAATCAAGCGCGTTAAAGCGTTTTTGCAGCAGAGTTTCGCCGCTACTTTGCGCTTCAAAAGGCAGTATCGGCAGCGCATTTGCATTTTGATCGACGTCGAATTTTAGATAACTGATGTGGCCTAAATTTTCGTCCGCACTCTCCTCGGGCATGTCGTATGCGGGCGCGGCGTTAGCGCCTTGATCGGGTAAATTTACCGCGCTTGGCGCGTCTTTTGGCGATGCGCAACCGCCCAGCATCGCTAACGCCGTCGCTACGGAAAATATAAATTTGTAAAATTTCAATCTAGCTCCTTAAAAATAAGCTATAATTTTACAAAAAAATAGGGAAATTTGTGTTAAACCAGCTGCTAGATATCTTAAAAAAATCAAACGTTTTTCTAACTGGGCGCGGCGGCGTTGGCAAGAGCCACCTCACGCAAGCGGTCATCAAGCACTATAAAAGCGAACTAAAAAACGTCGCGGTGCTGGGTAGCACCGGCATCGCGGCGGTAAACGTCGGCGGAGTGAGCGTGCATAGTTTTTTTAAATTCGGCATCTGCTCAAACCTCGAGGAGCTGCGCGGCTACGACCGCAAACAACGCGGAAAGCTCGGCGAACTAAAAAAGATGCTCGACGTCTGCGATCTCATCGTGATAGACGAGATCTCGATGATCAGCGCAGGGCTTATGGATATGATTTATTACCGCTTGATGAGCTCGCGATTCGTCGGGCGCGTGATGCTCGTGGGCGACTTTTATCATCTGCCGCCCGTGCGAAAAAACGGCGATGAGGGCAGCTCGCTGTTTAAATTTCTTTATGCTTTTAACTCTAGCTCGTGGCATGAATTTGAGTTTAAAAATATCGAGCTAGTCGTCTCAAAACGCACGAAGGATAAGAAATTTTACGATATCTTATCCATGCTTCGCATCGGGCGGCTGAGCCCCGAGGTGTTTGCCTATATCGAAAATTTACTCGTGCCAAGCGTGCAGTTAGATGACGATACGAGCGTGCTTTTTGGGCGTAACCACGAAGCGGACGAGCTAAATAACAAGATGCTCTCCAAACTGCCCGCGCCGCTTGAAAGGGCCGAGGCTCTAGTGGAAATTTACGATGAAAATTTAAACGAAAACGCGCTGGATCGCTGGATCGCAAATCTCTACGCGCCTGAAATTTTAAACATAAAAATCGGCGCGAAAGTTATATTTACCGTAAATAAATGGGGCGAGTATTATAACGGCGAGCGCGGGCAGATAATGCAAATTTTAAAAGAAGGCGGCGAGATAAAAAGCGTCATCGTGCAAAAAGAGGGCGGCGAGATCGTCGAGGTGGAGCGAGCGAGATTTGATATGAGCGAGTTTGTGATGGAGGGCGAGCATTTGCAGGAGCGCGCGAGGGCGTCTTTGACGCAGTTTCCGCTAAAGCTAGCCTACGCGATCACGATCCACAAATCCCAAGGCATGAGCATCGAAAATTTAGTGTGCGACCTAAATCATATCTTTGCCAACGGGCAGCTCTACGTCGCGCTATCGCGGGCGATCGATCCGAAAAAACTGAGGATATTTTACGGCAAAAGTCGGCCGTTTAGAGAGTATTTGCAAAGCGTCGTTAAAATAGACGAAGAGGTCGAGAAATTCTATCTTGAAAACAAATTTGAAAACATTAAGGAAGACGTATGAAAAAGATTTTTGCGCTAGCTTTTGCCGCTATTATGGCCTTTGCCGAGACGTTAAATATCGATAACTTTGAAACCGATCTATACTCCAGAGACGCTAAAAACTCGATCAAAAAAGTAAGCGTGAGCCTGCGTCTAGAGGGGCGCGACGTCGCGGACAACGAAGCATACGTGCTTGACGCGCTAAACGTCGTTATAGGTAGCTTTTACGTCGAGGATCTGCTAACCTCGCTGGGTAAGGAAAAATTTAAAGAAACCCTTGTTAAATACACCGCTAAAAAGCACTCCATCGATATCGACGAGGTGCTCATCATCTCGCTAAAAACCGTGCGCGAACCAAACATCGAAGAGCTGCTTGAAGCGCTAAAAAACGTCAAAACCACGGGCTCTAAAAGATCGCAAAAAGAGCAAGTCGAGGATATACTTAGAGGAAATAAAAATCAGCTAAAGCCGATGGATTTAAATCAGATAGATGATTTTGGCAAAGACTTTGGAGAGCAGTAAAAATTTGGGATTAAATTTATAAATTTTACGCACCGAGACCCGAGCCTTGACGGTGCCAAATTTTAGTTTTTCTAAAATCTAAGCTTTTTTCTTTTTTCTTTGGGAGAGGAAGGGGTTTCTACTTACGAAGCGTCGCCCCTTCCTCTCCCAAGCCCTCTCTAACCCCACTGCACGTGAGAAGTTGCTGCGCTACGCGCAGGTTTATCTAGCGCTATCGCACCGCGCATTTCAAATTTAACATTTTCAAGATGCGGGTCTAGGTGTATAAAATGAAAAAATTGAAGTCGAAATTTGAGAATTTAGTCAAATTTGGCTTCAAATTTGAACGTAGCAATGATAAGGCGAAGTATCGCGAGATGATTTTTAGGGTTGTGCGGTAAAATTTTGGCGAAGATAGAACACGTAGTTCATCGAGCCAAAATTTTACAAACTCCGTAAAAAGCGCTCGCGAGACAAGCCGCTATTTACAAAGAATTTATTGGTTTATGACGTCATAATAAGACGGTATCACCGGCGTCAGCAAATCATCGCTTATCTTAAAATCCTTCTTAGTATTGCTCAGCGTGATTTTGATTTTGTTGCCGAGCTTATCCTCGTAGTCGATCCTTGTGGGGATGTAGTTTTTGACGGTGATTAGGTACTCCACGCCGTCGTATTTGGCCTTATAAAGCGTATCGGTGATCTTAACCGCGTTTCTAACGACGTCGATTAAATTCGGCGCCTTTTCAAATTTAGAGACGATAGCTTGCTCGAGCGCATCCTCGATCACGACGACGCGGTTTTTGTCAAAGTAGATTTTTTTAGGCGTCGGGCGCTCGTATATCCAGTAGGCGCGGTTGTTGCTTTTTGCGTAAAATTTACCGTAGTAATCGACCGTTTCGTTCTCGCTCGTGATGGTTTGCACGAAGTCGCTTTGAAGCGTGACGAAATTTAACGTAGCCGCAAAAGCCGAGGCGCAAAATAGTAAAAATGCTAAAATTTTCTTCATATATTTTCCTTTACCGGACAAAATTCTAGCTAAGTTTAAATAATAAAATGTTAAAATCCAAACTTTAATAAAATTTAAAGGCTAGAAATGATAACGGCGTTTATGCAAAAGATATTCGGCACGAAAAACGACAGGGAAGTAAAAAAATATTTCAAACGCGTCGCCTACATAAACTCGCTTGAAAGCAAATATCAAGCGATGAGCGACGATGAGCTGAAGGCTAAATTTAACGAGTTTAAAGCGCAGGTGCAAAACGGCGAAAAGAGCCAGGACGATCTGCTAGACGATGTGTTTGCTATCGTCCGCGAGGTAGGTAAAAGGACGCTAAATATGCGCCATTTCGACGTTCAGCTAATCGGCGGCATGGTGCTAAACGACGGTAAGATCGCAGAGATGAAAACGGGCGAAGGCAAAACCCTCGTAGCAAGCTTGCCCGTCGTGCTAAATGCGATGAGCGGTAAGGGCGTGCACGTCGTGACGGTAAACGACTATCTCGCCAAACGCGACGCGACGCAAATGGGCGAAATTTATAAATTTCTAGGCCTTAGCGTCGGCGTGATACTAGGCGGCGAGTACGACGACGAAGCGCGCAAGGCGGCATACGCCAGCGATATCACGTACGGTACGAATAACGAATTCGGCTTTGACTACCTGCGCGATAATATGAAAATGGATTTCAAAGATAAGGTGCAAAGAGAGCATAACTTCGTCATCGTGGACGAGGTCGATAGTATCCTCATCGACGAGGCTAGGACGCCGCTCATCATCTCTGGCCCTGCAAATCGCACGCTAGACGGCTACATCAAAGCAAACGAAGTCGCGCGCCAGATGAAGCGCGGCGAACCGCCTGCAACTCCGCAAGAAAAGGCCACCGGCGACTTTGTCGTCGATGAGAAAAACCGCACGATAGCAATCACCGAAGAAGGCATCTCAAAGGCTGAAAAGCTCTTTGGCGTGGCAAACCTCTACGATATGGAAAATGCGATTTTAAGCCATCACCTAGACCAAGCTCTAAAGGCGCACAATCTCTTTGAAAAAGACGTTCACTACGTCGTTCGCGATGGACAAGTCGTCATCGTCGACGAATTTACGGGGCGTCTTAGCGAAGGACGAAGATTTAGCGAGGGCTTGCACCAAGCGCTCGAGGCCAAAGAGGGCGTAAAGATCCAAGAAGAGAGCCAAACGCTAGCAGATATTACGTTTCAAAACTACTTTAGGCTTTACAAAAAACTATCGGGCATGACGGGCACGGCGCAGACGGAGGCGACCGAGTTTTCGCAAATTTACAAGCTTGACGTCGTATCGATCCCGACAAACGTGCCGGTTATCAGAAAAGACAACAACGATCTCATCTATAAAACCGAAAATGAGAAATTTAAAGCCGTGATCGACGAGATCAAAAAAGCTCACGACCGCGGTCAGCCAGTGCTCGTGGGTACGGCCTCGATCGAAAAGAGCGAAAAGCTGCACAACCTGCTGGTAAAAGAAAAGATCCCCCACTCCGTACTAAACGCTAAAAATCACGAAAAAGAGGCCGAGATCATCGCTCAAGCCGGCGCTCGCGGCGCGGTTACGATCGCTACAAACATGGCCGGACGCGGTGTGGACATCCGTATCGACGACGAGGTAAGGGCTCTGGGCGGCCTATATATCATCGGCACCGAAAGGCACGAAAGCCGCCGTATCGATAACCAGCTGCGAGGCCGCTCGGGACGCCAGGGCGATCCGGGAGTTAGCCGCTTTTATCTAAGCCTTGAGGATAATTTGCTTCGAATATTCGGTAGCGACCGCATAAAGGCGATAATGACGCGTCTAGGTATCGAAGAGGGCGAAAGCATCGACTCTAAAATGGTCACTAGAGCCGTCGAAAATGCGCAAAAAAAGGTCGAGAGCCTGCACTTTGAATCAAGAAAACATATCCTCGAGTACGACGACGTCGCAAACGAGCAGCGAAAAACGGTGTATAAATTTAGAAACGAGCTACTTGATCCAAATTTTGAAGTCGGCGAAAAGATCAAGCAAAACCGCGCCGAATTCGTCGAGCACCTACTAGCTCAAGCCGAAATTTACGCAGGCGAGCCAAAGAGCGAGTATAACCTCGAAAAACTAAGCTCCGTGATAATCTCAAACGGCGCGTTTATGCAGCCTGACGAGCTAAAAGACCTCGACTACGCCGAGCTTGTTAAGAAGATAACGGCTAAATTTGAGTCCGACTACGAGGAAAAAATGGGGGTCATAGGCGAAGATCAGCGCAAATACCTAGAAAAGGTGCTTTGCCTGCAAGTGCTAGATACCGCGTGGCGTGAGCATCTATACCAGATGGATATCCTAAAAACCGGCATCGGGCTACGTGGCTACAACCAAAAAGACCCGCTCACCGAGTATAAAAAAGAGAGCTTTAATCTCTTTATGGAGCTCGTTAGCCGCATTAAATTTGAAAGCATCAAGCTGCTAACGGCCGTACGCCTAAGCTTCTCCGAGCCTACCGAGTCTGCGCCGCAAGAAGCGCAAGATACTGAGGCTACGAGCGCGCCCGAGAGCGAAGAAAAGCCCGGCAAAAAAGTATCCAGAAACGACCCGTGCCCGTGCGGAAGCGGTAAAAAATACAAAGACTGCCACGGTAAGAGCGGCCCTAAAAAAGGAGCTTTCGCGGAGGACTGGGATAAAATTTAGCTTTGGGTTTTTTGGCGGCGGATTGCTAAATTTAGCATTTAAATTCGCCGCCGTTTTTTATAGTGACGCGAAGTCTTAACATAAATTTAAAGCACCTAGTTTTTGCAATCGGTTTAAAAATTTGACGTCAAATTTGCGCAGATAGACGATTAAATTTTAAACTCGCGTTCGGCGCAAATTTAAACAAGACAAAGCGACGCAAAAGTAGCGAGCGAATCAAAGCCCAAATTTAAACAACGGAAAATCAAATGAGCCTAACCAAATATCTACTTTTTAAATATCTACGGTTTGATAAAACCCAGCCGTTCATCATGCTTTCAGCGCTTCTGGCTTTTCTGGGCGTGGGCGTCGGGCTCATGGTGCTCATCGTCGCGATGGCGATCATGAACGGCTTTGATAAGGAGTTTGAGCGCAAACTTTTTACTATGAACTACCCGATCACGATCCTCTCCGCCATACGCGGCAACATCGACGAGAGCGACGTTAGCGAACTAAAACAAAAGTTTCCGAATCTCAAATTTAGCCCATATATCATGAGTCAAGTTATCATAAAGGGGGCAAATAGCTTCGAGGGAGGACTGCTTTTTGGCGTAAATTCAGCCGACGAAAAGCAGATAAACTCGGTCGTGGCGGCAGGCCTTGAGGACCGCGAGCTAGACGGATACGGCCTCCTCGTAGGGCAAGGCGTCAAAAACGAGATGATGATAAACGAAAACGACAAACTCACGCTCATTTTTACTAAAAACGACCCGAGCGGCTTTGCGTTAACGCCTAAAATGAAGCGCTTTGACGTCGTGAGCTCGTTTAGCTCGGGGCTTGTTGCTTACGATAAAAGCTATCTCTACACGAGCGTGGAGGCGCTGCGCAAGATACTCGAGTATGATGAGGGCAAATTTGACGGTATACACGTGTTTTCAAACGATCCGTTCGCCGACATCGAAAAGATCTCGCGCGAGCTGAGGTTAGGACAAAAAGCTATCGGCTGGTGGCAGCAAAACGGCAACTTTTTCTCCGCCTTGGCGCTCGAAAAGCGCGCGCTTTTCATCGTTTTGATGCTCATCATCCTGGTTGCCTCGCTAAATATCGTAAGCTCGCTGCTCATGACCGTCATGAACCGCCGCCAAGAGATCGCGCTACTGCTCTCGCTGGGCGCTAGCAAGGCCGAGATAAAAAAGAGCTTTTTTGCTCTCGGCGCCACGATAGGCGGGGGCGGGATAGTGTTTGGGCTCGTGCTTGGGCTCTTTGGCGTGTGGCTACTCGGCAGCTTTGATATCGTAAATTTGCCCGCCGACGTCTACGGCAGCGCGAAGCTTCCTATGGAGCTATCTTTGCTCGATCTTGCTATGATCTTAGTCGGAGCTATCGTCATCGTGGCGCTTTCGTCGTTTTATCCGGCCAAAAAAGCCGCACAGATAAACGTGCTTGAGACGCTTAGGAATGAATAGACGCCCCGTGCCTTGTATGCGCGGTTACAGGGTTTTTGCGTCGCGAAACTAAAATCAAAGCAAATCCTTTATAAGCTAAAATAGCCTCCGCGACTATGCGGCATTTGGTTAAAGGCGCCGTTTTTAAGATGATAAAATTTTAGCTCCGCTCTTAGAACCTAAAGGCTTTTTGGTCTAAATTTACTTAAAATCATAGGCTTATTTTTTGAACCTAGATTGCACCCTAGAGTGGACGCACTAAAATTTATAAGCTTTTAATCTTGATTTTATCGCTAAAATTTACTTAAAATTACGTCTACTGTATTAATTCGCATTTTGCTAGCTTGGCTATTTACGCTAATTTTAAGGTTTGGTAGGCCCGAGAATTTATGCTTAATCTCTTTGCTTGTATTGCGCCTTTGAGACGATTTGCTTGATTTTATCGTAGGCTTTGAAATCATCGGCCCGTCTGCTTGAGTATACAGATGGGCTGTTTTTGCGCGGTAGTTAAATTTAATCAATCTCCCGTATCTTTTTAGTCTGCTTTAAAATATCCCTATCCGCTCAAGTTGCGCCGCATCTAGCGCCTTGCTCTAGTAAAAATACTCCACGCTGTTGCCGTTTGGATAGTAAATTTTACCGCTTACGCCCGATACGTTTGCGGTGTCGCTACCTTGGAGCGAGCTTTTTGCGTCGTTTGTCGCTCGGTAAAAGTCGTTTGAATTTTTAGCGCCGTCAAGATTTGGGCCGTCTGAGCGCTGCGGGCGTAAAATTTGACCCTCTCGCAAAAACGGCAAATTTGCTTTGTCTGTGTTGTTTTCCAAGCCTTGCGAACTCAAATTTTGCCCGCAGTTATTTATTTTTGCGGCAAATTTTGTCTGTGCCGTCAAAACTAAAAGCGCCGATTTGGCTGCCCTCGGCGTTAAATTTAGCCGCCTGCGAGAGCAAATCCTCGCCGCTAGCAAGCTTTAGCCTTCCGCCAAGCTTACTTGCTAGGCGGTTTAGCGTGCCGTCTATGCCGCCAATGACGCGCACGTGAGGGGCTAAATTTTGCGCCCGTAAAGTTTTTTTATTATGAGTAGCGAGGAGCGGCTAAATTTAACCATATGCAAATTTAAAACAAGCGGGCGGCAAAATATACAACTCAAATTCGGCGTTTGATTGGTCGCAACGATCAAAATTTAATCAAAATGCGATTCGCTTCAAATTTTAGCTCAAATTTACCTCGCGCTCCGCAAATTTTATAAACCACTCAAATTTGTGCCTACGCCGCGATATTTTGCAGATTTTCAAAGCTAAATACGTTTAGTCCGTTTTTGTATTCGTAGCCCAGAGTTAGCTTATGGGCTTTGATTATATTTTCTACGATGTAAAGCCCTAGGCCGAAGCTCTTTTGCGCGCTTTCGCCCTTGGTAAAAGGCTCGACGTAGTGGCGCAACTCCTTTGACAGCCGCTCGCCTTCGTTGATAAATTTGATCGACTCGCGCGTGATCGTGATATTTACGTGCTTGTTTGGGGAGTATTTTAGCGCGTTATCGATCATATTTTTGGCGGCGATCGCTAGTAGCTTAAAGTCCGCATTTAGGCTCACGTCCTCTAGCTTACTGATCGTGACCTGTCCGGGATCGACCATAGCGATATCCAGAGCCTCGTCGATAACATCGTCGATACGGCAAATTTTAGTGTTATTTAGCGCGATGTTTGAGGTGACTTGCTCGACGGCGGCAAATTCGTTTATGAGATTTTCAAGTTTTATAAAAACCGACACAAGGCGTTCTTGGTTTTTGCTTTTTTCGATCATTTCAGCGGCTAGGCGGCCTTTGGTGATCGGCGTTTTTAGCTCGTGCATTATATTTCTTAAAAACAGCTTGCGCGACGCGTTTAAATTTTTGATCTGACAAACCGCGTCGTAAAATGCCTCTGCAACCTCGGAAATTTCGTCGTTTCCGCTGCTGACGTTTTGCACTTCGTCGATCTCGCCCGCGGCAAATTTGGCTATCTGGCGCTTTAGTTTTCTTAGCGGTTTTAGTTTCCTGATAACAAAAACGTAAGCGGCAAGAAGTATGATCGCGACTAGCAAAAAGATGATCTTGATGATGTCGTAGCGGTACGGCTGGTAGTCGTTATCCTTTAAAAGCAGGACTTTATCCACGTGCTGGACTTTTAGATAGTGGTGATTTTGATAGATCATGATAGCGCTGGAGCCGATGTCTGCTGATATCTCCTCAAGCACCGTAGCGTTTACTAGGATCTCCTCCTTTTGCCGCTCGTTCGTGATCTCAGGCATCTTAAAGTCGCCCGTTTGACGCTCGTACTCTTTTTCGTTTATGATACCGCTCATCAAAAAGAGCTGATTTCTAGCGATCGTGGAGTATTTGGCGTTTAGCTCGCGCGCGTAGTTTTGCTTGTCGTAGTCCATCAGCCATAAAAACGCGAGAAATATGCTTGTTAGCGCCAAAGCGAAGATAAAAGTGATAGTGTAAAAAACCGATGAGCGTTTCATTTGCGGGCTTTTACTGCATTAGCTTGTAGCCGATGCCGCGGATGGCGTGGATGTATTTTGGCTCTTTTGGGTCGTCGCCTAGCTTGCCTCTGATGCGCCCGATGATGACGTCGATGCTTTTGTTTGTCGAGTCCTCGCTGATGCTCGCGCAGTTATAGATGAACTCCTCGCGAGTGATGGCGCCGCCTTCTTTTTGGAGCATATATTTTAGGATGTCGTACTCCGCCGCGGTCAAATTTAACGGCTCGCCTTTGAGCGTGATGACGTGCTTAAAGTCGTCTACCGCGATATCTTTCTCTCGCGCAGGCTCCTTTGCGCCGCTTAAATTTGCGCCCGCTACAGTGCTTTGGCGGCGCAGATGGCTTTTTATACGAGCTAGCAGCTCCTGCGGGTCGTAAGGTTTTGGCAGGTAGTCGTCCGCGCCGTTATCTAGGGCGTTTACTTTGTCCGTGATGTCGTGGCGCGCGCTTGAAATGATGATGGGTACGTCGTGGCGCTTGCGGATCTCTTTGCATACCTCTAGGCCGTCAAGTCCCGGTAGCGTGAGATCTAAGATCACGAGGTCGAATTTCTCGACATTTAGCGTCGAAAGCCCGATATACGGCTCCTCCGCCGTCGTTACGCTCATATCGCTTTTTGCTAAAAACTCGGTCAAAATTTCTGCCAGCTCTAAATCGTCTTCTATCATCAAAATTTTTATCATCGGCCATCCTTTTTTGCGGTAATTATAACGAGTTTTGGCTAAATTTTTAATGGCGAGCGCGGCTAGTTTCTTGCGCGCCTTTAAATGATTTTTGCTTCGCTTCGCCCTTAGCTGCAAGCAGAGCGTGATTCAAATCCCTTCCTTCTTAACATAAAAAATAGCGCCAAATTTAACTCACTCAAATTTGGCGCTTTCAAGACTTGGGTCTCGGTTCGTCAAATTTAGTAAAATTGGCTCCAAATTTGAGCGTAAAAAGTCAATATGCGCAAGAAACAAACCTATAAAATCGTAATCAACCAGAAATTTCCTTCTCCCAGCCCCGCCCCCAGGCCGCATACGCCGCATTTTCCTTTTTATAACCTTTTAGATTTTCAAGAGCGCGCAAAAACAGGGCTTTGTTAGCAGGTTCGTCCATTAGCGCACGTAAATTTTTATAAATTTTATCATCCTGATACGACGAGAAGGCATCGACCAATACGTCCAAGCTCTGCGCGCTAACGCCGTATCTATCGATAAAAGCCTCGATAAATTTTATATGCGCGCTTTGATGTTCGTCGTCTACGTTTTTAAAATACCGCTTAGCTAGCGCGAAATATTTCTCGCTTTTTAGCGCAAGGCCAAATACCGCGTAACTGCCCGTCATTAGGCACTTTTCGTCGTTTATATCGGCGTAAAATTCGTATTTATGCCTTAGAGCTTCTTTGGCATAAAGCTCAAGCTCCAAGTCTATCCCATGCGCTAGCGCGGTAGCGAAAAATCGGTGCGTCTGCGTCTTTTCAAGCCCTTTTATCGGCAGATAAATTTTATCCGCTTTGGAGCTAAATTTAACGGCGTAGCTAGCCGTAAAGCCCGCACGAAGCAGATTTACGATAAATATTAGCGCCTTTTTGTAAGCCTGAGGCGTTTCGTTTTTGATTTTTACGCTAATTTGCGCAAAAACATCGTTTGCGGCGCACTCTACGTCTGCGTCCTTAAATCTCGTTAGGCTTTCGTCTAACTCGCCTGTGCCGTGGTCTAAATACTTTTGCGCCTGCGCCGAACCGAAAATCAGAGCCGCGCTCTCGAGGTCTTTGCGCGCAAATTTTACGTCCCAGCTAAAGCTTTTATATTTGATCCGCCAAAACGCCGCTCGCACGAAAAGCGCAAGCTCGCCGGCGCTTACGTTTTGGGGTTTAAAGTCCTTTTTAAGCTCATAAGTCCTCTCCCAGTCATCTCCGTAAATATCGTAAAATTTAGGCATAAATTTATCGTCTCGCCAATCTTGCAGATAGCAAGTAAGCGCCTCTTTAAACTCATCGGTTAGATGTTTGCTTTTAGAGTCCCGCACGGCTAGTTCAAATTTTTCTATCAGCTCTATAAGCGCAAATTCGTCATAATCCATAAGAGGCAGATCAAAAACGTGCCCCATAAATACGTAAAGCTCGCGTTCGTCCTTGACCTTTGCCGTGCGCCGAGTAATGACTTCGCCGATATAGTCTTCTAGTCTGCGCTTTAGTTCGGCCTTTCTAGCCGCGTTCTCAAAGTAAAATTTACGCGGCGAGTCCTCGCTTTCAAATTTGACCGACAAATTTAGCTTGTACGCGAAAAACGGCAGGTTATTTTCGTCTAAAAATTCCTTCTCTACGCCTTTTACGATGAGCGGCAAAGCCGCTTTTAGCTCATCCTCGCTAAGCTCGCTCGCGTCATAATACGAGTCGCTATAAGACATGCTAAAACCGCGTCTGCCGCACTCTAGGGTAAAAGTATCGTAATATCCTTCCTGTACGCGGCACCGCGAGTATGGCGCCTCACCCTTGTAGCGCTCTTTTAGCTCCTTTTTTATCGTTAGATTTATCTCGTTTTTTATTTTGCTAGCCAGCGAGATTTCGTTTTCGTTCATGCTTTATCCTTTTTAGATAGATTTTAAAATTTAGCCTAAATTTGCTTAAGAGTAGGCATTTTAGCAAACTTAGCTGCTACTAAAATCAAATAAACCCTGCAGAGTAAAATTAAAATGCGATTTATTTTTTAGACGGCAAACGAGCGCGAGGTTGAGGCGGTAAATTTAGACTGCGGGCAAGGATTTTAAATTAAGCAAAGACGTAACCGGGCGCTGCGATAAAATAGGGTAAATTTAAGCTTGCTTTATAGAGGCAAGCCGGCGAGAAAAAGGATAAATTTAGAAAAAGGCGCATTTTAGCGCGCCTTAGTCTTAGATTATTTGATAACAAGGCCTTGGAAAAGTCCGCCGCGATTGACCCAAACGAGAGTTTTTTTGCCCTTGGCGTTTGCTACGGCCTTGTTAAAGTCGTCTAAATTTTTGATATTTTCCTCGGCGACCTGGATGATGATATCGCCTTTTTCAAAGCCGAATTTTTCGGCGTTTGAGCCTGATTTTACGTCTGTAACGAGCACGCCTGCGACGTCTGAGGCTAGTCTATACTTAAACCTCGCGTTATCATCGATCGACGTTACGCTAAGGCCGTCTATCGCCGAGTCGCCTTTGGTCGCTTTGCCGCCGCTTGACTGGGCGTTGGCATTGGCTAGTTTTATCTTAGCAGTCTCTAGCTTGCCCGAGCGCTCGTAGGTTAGCGTGATCTCTTTGTTTGGAGCTAGCGAGCCGATGAGATTTTTTAGGTCGTTTGCGTTTTTGATATCTTTATCGTCGATTTTTACGACTAGATCGCCTCGTTTAATGCCCGCGATATCGGCCGGCAATCCCTTTTCTACGCTGCTAATTAGCGCGCCTTCTTTGTTTTTGTAGATCTCTTTTTGCTGCTCGTTGAGATTTGCTATCATCACGCCGATATATCCGCGCTCGATCTTGCCGTCTTCGATGAGTTTTTTGGCTATATCTTTGGTCATATTTGACGGGATGGCAAAGCCGATGCCGTTGTTTCCGCCGCTGCGGCTAAGGATAGCTGAGTTTATGCCCACTAGATAGCCGCGGCTATCGACTAGCGCGCCGCCTGAGTTGCCCGGATTTATCGAGGCGTCGGTTTGGATGAAATTTTCGTATTGATTTAGTCCGATGTTGTCTTTGTTTAGGCCTGAGACTATACCCTGAGTGATACTGCCGCCAACGCCGAAAGGATTTCCGATGGCAAAAACTATATCTCCTTCCATTAGCTTAGCCGAGTCGGCAAAAGGTATGGCTTTTAGCTCTTTAGCGTCGATTTTGATGATAGCTAGGTCGGTTTTGGGATCGGTGCCGATGATTTTAGCTTTGTACTCTTTGTCGCTATCTAGCAGCGTGACTACGATCTCGTCGCTATCTTCTACCACGTGGTTGTTGGTCACGATGTAGCCGTCGGAGGAGATGATGACGCCAGATCCCAAAGAACTGCTTTTTTGCTTTTCTTGAGGGATATTAAACTGAAAGCCGAAGAAATCTTTAAAAAAAGGATCGTTAAACATATCGCCCATATCGGCTCCCGCGCCGTTTAGTGTTTTTGTAGTAGAGATATTTACGACTGATTTTTTAGCATCGGCGATGGAGCTATTGTAGGAGAGGACGACGTTTTTATTAAATTCGGGATTTATTCTAGTAAAATCCTCTGCGGGTTCGTTAAAATTTATGCTTGCGGCAAAGATTGCGCAAGACGTAGCCAAAGATAATACGGTTATCTTTTTCATTGCTTTTCCTTTTGGATAAAATTTTTCAAAGCGCGATTATATGGCGCTAAGCTCAATGTAAAGTTAATTATTCTTTAAGCCGTTTAAAATTATCTTATTTACTATACTTGATTGACATACGCTAAAGCTTTGTGCTATAATCGCTATAAAATTAATTGACTAAAAGGATATAACATGAGCAATAGTCTTTACGAAACGTTAGGCGTGTCCGAAAAGGCCTCCGCAGACGAGATAAAAAAGGCGTATAGGAGGCTGGCGCGCAAATATCATCCAGATATCAACAAAGACCCGGGCGCGGAGGATAAATTTAAAGAAATAAACGCCGCGTATGAAATTTTAAGCGACGAAAAAAAGCGCGCGCAGTACGACAGGCACGGCGACGCGATGTTCGGCGGACAGAATTTTCATGACTTTGCGAGCAGCTCGGGCATGGGAAATTTGGACGAAATTTTAAAAAATATCTTCGGCGGCGGCTTTAGCGGTGGCGCTAGCGGTTTTGGCGGTTTTTCTAGCAGAGGCGGTTTTAGCGGCTTTAGGCAGACGGGCGGCTTTGGCGGCTTTGAGGACGATGAGGATATGGACTCGCGGGCAAAGGTAACTATCCCGTTTGACGTAGCGGTAAAGGGCGGCGAGCACTCGATAAATTTTAACGGCGAAAACATCAAAATAAAAATCCCAAACGGCATAAATAACGGCGAAAAGCTACGCATAAAAGGCAAAGGTAACGGCGGGCGCGGCGATCTAATACTAACCGTAAATATTGCGCCTAGCGACGAGTACGAAAGAGACGGCGACGATCTATATAAAGACGTGCTAATTCCTTTAAAAACAATGATGTTTGGCGGCAAGATAGAGGTAAAAACGCCTAAAAAAGACGTCACGATAAAAATCGCCGAAAACTCAAAATCTGGGCAAAAAATCAGGCTCAAAGGATACGGCGTGCAAAATAGAAAAAGCGGGATATTCGGCGATTTGTACTTGCGCGCGCGCGTCTCTTTGCCGGACGTAAATGCCCTAGACGGCGAACTAGCCGAGCTTATGAAGCAAAAACTCCCGGAGGTATAAGATGAAGCAATACGAAGAACCGGTCTATCTAATCAGCGTCGTAGCAAAGGTCCTCTCCATACATCCGCAAACGTTGCGCCAATACGAGCGCGAGGGGCTGCTAGAGCCGTCCAGAACCGAGGGCAAGATGCGCCTTTACTCGGAAAAAGATATGGACCGCATCAAGATGATACTACGTCTAACGCGCGATCTTGGCGTAAATTTAGCAGGCGTTGATATCATCTTGCAGCTAAAAGATCAGATCGAGCAGTCTGAGGCCGTGATAAGGCAGATGAAAGAGGAACTGGCTAAATTTGAACAAAATGCCGTGCCGTCCAAAAAGGCTCTGGTAAAGCGCAAAAATAGCTTTGATCTCATCTTTTACGATGATAAAAATTAATCCTTTTTATCGTTAAAAAAGGTAAAATCGGGTAAAATTTATTTACGAAACGCGCCAAATTTGAGGCTATTAGGGCGCTAAATTTAGCCTTAAATTTGTCCGCTTTGAACCCAAATGAGGCACAATGTTAGAAACTTTTTTACTATTTTTCTCTATCCTACTTATCGCTTGTATCGTCTCTAGCAAGGTTTCAGATAGATTCGGCGTTCCGTCCTTAGTCGTTTTTTTAGCAGTCGGTATGCTTGCAGGCTCGGACGGGCTGCTCGGACTTGCTTTTGATAATCGCCAAATCGCCCAAGACGTGGGCACTATCGCGCTTATTTTTATACTTTACGCGGGCGGTCTTGATACGAATCTAAAATCTATCCGCCCCGTTATGGTAAACGGCATCATCCTAGCGACTCTTGGCGTCGTGCTGACTGCGGGCATGATAGCCGTGCTGGTAAAATACCTGCTAGGCCTTGACTGGCTAGAGGCTTTGCTCTTTGGCTCTATCATCTCCTCGACCGACGCTGCCGCGGTGTTTGCGATACTAGGAGCAAAGGAAATTTTGCTGCGAAATAATATTCGCCCGCTTTTAGAGCTAGAGTCCGGATCGAACGACCCGATGGCGATCTTTTTAACCGTCACGATACTGCAAATCATCTCTATAGCTACGATTCCTAGCGTTCCGGACGTCGCGCTTACGTTAGTAAAGCAGTTTTTGCTAGGCGGGCTGATGGGCTATATGTTTGGCGTCGCGCTGCCGGGGCTTTTTAACCGCCTTAGGCTTGAGTACTGGGGGCTTTACCCCGTGTTTTCGATGGCTTGGGTGATGCTTTTATACGTGCTGGCGGGCAAGGTCGGGGGCAACGGCTTTCTTGCCGTATATATCGCGGGAATGTTTATAAACAAAAAAGAGTTCGCGCATAAGAAAAATTTGATCGGTTTTCACGACGGTATCGCGTGGACGATGCAGATCGTCATCTTTTTGACGCTGGGACTTTTGGTGAATCCTTCCCAGTTGCCTGCCGTCGCGCTTGCGGGTGCCGTGGTTGCGTTTTGGATCATGTTCGTCGCGCGTCCTATGGGCGTTTTTCTCTCGCTCTTGCTTTCTAGGTATAATGTTAAAGAAAAGATATTTATCTCATGGGTCGGACTTCGCGGCGTCGTTCCTATCGTACTTGCGACCTATCCGTTCGGGGCAAATTTACCGAATTCCGAGCTAATCTTTAACACGATATTTTTTGTAGTATTCGTCTCGATCATCATCCAGGGCATGACGCTAGAAAAGGTCGCGCAAAAATGCGGCGTCAAAGAAGAAGTCGTGCCAAAAGAGGTCGAGATGTCGAATTTGCCGATTTTTTATCACACTTTACGCCAACACACCATACGCTTTGACTCCGAAGTCGTGGGCAAAAACCTAGCCGAGCTTGAGCTGCCTAGCGACTTTTTGGTGCTGCTCATCAAGCGCAAGGGCGAATACATCAAACCGACGGGCTCATCGGTGTTTGAGGAGGGCGACTTGCTACTCATTCAGTGCGAGGACGAAAACAAATACAACGAAACCTTAAAGACGTTTACAGCGTAAATTTGCCGCCGTTTGCGTAAAATTTAAAGAAAGGAAAAAGAAATGAAATTTAAGGATTTGACTTTATCTACATTTTCAAGCGCATTTAGAAGATTACGTAAGAGAAAAGGATTAGATAGCTCAAAAGAGCAAACTAAGAAACAAGTTGAAAGTAAAGGAGAATAAAGATGAAAAATAAGGCACTACTTTATATTTTATTAGTTAGTTTATTTTTATCTATAAGCTTTGCAGCGGTAGATTGCTCTGACCCAAAAAATCGTCCTCGTGATATAGGGGGGGGTATTAAGGGGGGGGGGAAGAAAGAGTGCTATCGTCTTAGTAAAGAAGATAGTAAGCGCGATTTCGACGCAACTATCGGCAGAAACCCAGTAACGGGCAAGGTAACGTCAAGAGCCGAATTGGCGGGCGGCGATAAAGCGACCAATAACCTTGAGGCGGCACAGATGAATTTTGGTAAGAAAAAGGTCGAGCTGGAAGAGGCGGAAAAAGTTTATAAAGACGACGCTAGCGTTAAAAATTCCCGTCGCGTCGATAAGGCGCGCAAGGCTTTTGAGAAAGCGCAGCGCGATCTGGAAGCGGCGGAAGAGATAAAAGAAAAAGCCGATAGAAAAAAGGACAAGTAGCCTGCTCAAATTTGAGTTTGGACGAGCCAAGGATCAAGAGGGAAGCCCTCTTGATCAAATTTAACAATCTAGCGTTTAGCCCCCTAAGCGGCGAAGCCGCTTAGGGGTGTATTTAAATCTGGCTTAAATTTAGCCGAATTTATCTTTCAAATTTAACCCTCTTTTACTCTAAAGCCTGCGCCAGATCGGCGATGAGGTCGTCCGCGTTTTCTAGGCCGACGCTGATTCTGATTAGCTCTTTTGTTATGCCCGCTTTTATTAGCTCCTCGCTCGAGAGCTGCTGGTGCGTAGTGGATGCGGGATGCGTGATGAGCGACTTTGAGTCACCGATATTTACGACGATTTTAAAGAGCTTTACCTTGCTAAGCATCTTTACGGCGCGCTCATAGCTATCGGTTTCAAAGCACATTAGCCCGCTAGCCATTCCGCCAGCAAAGTATTTTTGCGCCTTTTCGTGCTCCGAGTCGCTTTTTAGCGTCGGATAGGTTACGCGTTTTACGTATTTGTGCGAGTTTAAAAACTCTGCGATTTTGCGCGCATTTTGCGAGTGCCTCTCGATACGAACGCTTAACGTCTCAAGCCCCTGGATGAGCTGCCAAGAGTTAAAAGGCGAGATCGTAGCGCCTATATCGCGCACCAAAGCCACCCTCATGCGCAGCGTATAGATGTCGAATTTATCCGCCATCTGGGCGTAAACTAGCCCGTGATAGCTTTCATCTGGCACGTTAAAGTGCGCGTATCTGGCGTTGCCGACTAGTTTGGCGTTTAAATTTTTGCTAGCTACGACCGCGCCCGCTAGGCTTAGGCCCTGGCCGCAGATATATTTGCTCGCGCTATGCACGACGACGTCGATGCCGTGATTTAGTGGTTGGAAAATGATCGGCGTAGGCACGGTGTTATCTGCGATCGTTACGACGCCGTGCTTATCCGCTATCTCGACGATCTTTTTAAAATTCGGGATTGCGATTTGCGGATTTGATAGCGTCTCGAAAAATATCGCGCGGGTTTTGTCGTCTATCAAATTTTCAAGATCGTCCGCCGTGTCGCTGTCAAACACCCGCGCCTCGATACCGAAACGCTTAAGCGTATGTATAAAAAGAACCATCGTGCCGCCATAAATTTTCTTTGCCACGACGATGTTGTCGCCGACTGCGGCTAAATTTGCGATCGAGTAAAAAATCGCCGACTGACCGCTAGCCGTCACGATAGAGGCCGAGCCCTCCTCGAGCGCGGCTATACGGCTCTCTAGCACGTCCGTAGTGGGGTTTCCCAGCCTCGTGTAAATGTGGCCGGGGTCTTCTAGCGCGAACCTCGCCGCAGCCGCCTCGGCGCTACCGAAATCATAAGCCGTAGTCTGGTAAATCGGCACCGCCATGGCGCCAGGACCTGCCTTAGTATCGTAGCCGTAGTGCGTGGCGATCGTCTCTTTTTGCATGTGTCTCTCCTTGTAAAATTTGCGCGCATTATAACCGCTAAAAGTTTAAATTGGTATAATTGGGCTTTTGAAAGGAAAAAATGGCTGAACAAAACGATAAATTTAAGCGCGTAAAATATCTGCGCGGTCTGGAAAAGTTTGTAAAATCCGCGATTAGCGGCCTAAAGCGCGAGGATTTCGACGACGCTCAGTTTCGCGCTAGAGCGGCTAAAAACGCCGAAATTTTGCGAAAAATAGAACCGGTATTTTTAGATAGTCCGTATGCGAAATCTTTGGTAAATTTCGCGAATTTAGTGATAAATCAGATGCCGCGATGTCAGCTTATAGCCTTTGCCAACGCGCTAGAAAAGCTAAAAAATCAAAAAACGTATAAAAAAGAAAAGCACAAAAAAAACTACAAGGACGAAGAGTGAAATGCGTGATATTTGACATGGACGGCACGCTCATAGATAGCGCAAAAGCCATCTGCGAGACGGTAAACGAGGTGCGGCGCGAGCTGGGGCTAGAGGGTGATTTGGCCGCGGAGTTTATCGTAAAGGCCATAAACGAGCCGGGGCGAAATTTGGGGCTTGACTTTTACGGTATAGATAAGCCCGATATGAAGCTGCGGGATAACTTTGAAGCTAAATTTAAGAAAAACTACCGCGAATACGCCGCGGCATACGAGGGCGTCGATGGACTGCTAGCAGGACTAAAAGAGGCCGGGCATTTCGTCGCTCTAGCTAGCAATGCGCCGCGATATACTTTGGATGAGATTTTGCAAAGAAGCGGGATATTTAAATTTTTTGATCTTATCGTCGGAGCGGACGAAAACATACCTCAAAAACCAGATCCAGCTATGTTAAATTTGATACTAAAATCAGGCGAATTTGATAAAGCAATATTTGTCGGAGATAGTAAAAAAGATGAGCTTGCCGCGCGCAATGCAGGTATGAGATATCTAAACGTTTGTTGGGGTTTTGGTAGCAAAAGCCCAAGCTGCGACAATGTCTTTACGGTGGCGGAAGCAGCCCTATATATCGAGAAGTTATAAAAATTTATCGCATTATTTTACGAGAAATAATGCGTATTTTAAGTTTGAAGAAAGGTTTTAAATTTATGGATTATGATATATTTTCTCAAAGTCCTAGAGAAAAATTTTTTGATATTTTATTTAACGCGAATAAAAATTTAGTCGAAAACGAGCTTGAAAAAACCTTTGAAAAATTTATCGCGATGAGCGAATTTTGCGAAAAAAACGGCTTTGACGAAACGGCGCAAAATTCGTTTATCTCTCAAAATCAGACGCTTATAAACGAGCGGCTAAACGACATTTATATCGGGCTTAGTGGGGATATTTTAAGTCAAAATGAGTAAAATGGCCGTTATATTTTCGTTGTTTTTATCGCTGGCTTTCGGTGCGGTAAATTTCGAGGAAGAGCATCTTTTTGAGCTTAAAAAAGACGAGTGGGCGCGGGTTTTCGTAACCAAAAAGGGCACTGAAGAGCGCGAGAGCTTTGATTTTCGTTGGACGCTTTTTGATAATACGAACATTATCGTGCATTCGCGCTACCGAAACTATCCTCGCCAGCTTGTTATGTCGCTAAGACGCGGCCTTGAGACCTATAAGCAGACTTTGATACCAGATCTCAAATACCCGCCTAGCGACCGTGTCGCGCTCTATCTGGTTTTTGAGGATTTTAAGCAGGGTGTGGCGAAATTTCGCGTGCTGATAAAGGACGACGAACAGCGCGTAGACGTGGAGTTTTTGGACCCGCCAAAAAAGCAGAGCGGTGCTCAAAATAGCGCGCAAAACGCAAGATAAAAGCAAAATTATAAGTGAGCATAAATGGAAAAAATCGATCTGATAATGAAAAATTTTATCGCTGAGCTTGGTTACGAGCCCGCAAATGCGATGTTTGCTCGGATAAATTCGGGCAAAAAGCTGCGCTCTAAGCTGCTTTTAAAAATAGCGGGCGAGAGCGAGCAGAGTCTTAAAATTTGCGCGATTACCGAGCTTATCCACCTAGCTAGCCTGCTTCACGACGACGTGATAGATGATGCGGGCACTAGGCGCGGAAGCCCGAGTATAAATGCGAGCTTTGGCGCCAAAAACGCCGTGATGCTAGGCGATATCCTCTACTCTAAGGGCTTTTACGAGCTATCTAAATTCCCGCATGAGATCGCGGGCGAGATATCGGGCGCGGTTAGCAAGCTAAGCGTGGGCGAGATGATGGACGTGGAGTTATCGGCTAAATTTAACGAAGATAAATCCGCGTACGAAACGATGATCTACTATAAAACCGCCGTTTTGATCGAGTCTGCCGCCGCGGTTGGAGCGATGTTAGCGGGACTTGATGCGCGTAATTTTAAAATTTACGGTAAAAATTTAGGTCTAGCTTTTCAGATAATCGACGACATCCTAGATGTCACGCAAGATGCCGCGACGCTTGGAAAGCCAAATTTTAGCGACTTTAAGGAGGGCAAAACGACGCTGCCTTACATTTATCTTTACGAAAGCTTAAACGAAGCGGACAAAGAGAAGCTAAAAAGCTTGTTTAAAAAAGATCTGAGCGAGGCCGAGCAAGGCTGGGTGAGGGCGAAGATGAACGAAACTGGCGCGATAAAAAAAAGCATAGAAGCGGCGAAAAATTTAGGCGAGCAGGCTATAAAATCGGTAGAAAAATTTAACGTAGACGGCCTAGAAAGTATCGTAAAATCAATGATAGACAGGGAATTTTAATGCATTACGCAAGCGTGAGCTTTACGCATAAAAACACCGATATCTCCGTGCGCGAAAAGCTCTCTTTTTCTAACATTGAGCGCAAAAACGAAATTTTACGCCTCATTAGCTCCAGCCAAAACATCAACGAGTGCATGGTGCTAAGCACCTGCAACCGCGTCGAGATCATCGCTAGCGTAAAGACCGTCGAAGGCGCTAGCAAGCACATCATCGCTTGTATGTCGCTTATCTGCGGCATCCCTTTTGAGGAGCTGCAAAGCAGAGCCGACGTCTACGAGGATAACGGCGCCGTGCATCATCTCTTTGCCGTGGCTAGCTCGCTAGATAGCCTTGTTATCGGCGAAACGCAGATCGCAGGGCAGCTAAAAGAGGCGTATAAATTTGCCCGCGCTAACGGCAAATGCGGCGCAAAGCTCGGACGGGCGATGGAGTTTGCCTTTAAGTGCGCGGCGGAAGTGCGAAACAAAACCGAAATCTCCAAAAATCCGATCTCCGTTTCAAGCGTCGCGGTGGCGAAGGCAAAGGAAATTTTCGGCACGCTAAACGGCATGGTCGCCGTGATAGTGGGCGCGGGAGAGATGGCGGAGCTAGCCGCAAAGCACCTGATCGCAAGCGGCGCGCGAACGATAATCATCAGCCGAAACAAAGAGCGCGCTAAAAATTTAGCCCTGACGCTGGGGGATAATAACGAGTACGACTCGCTTTCAAACGTAGCGCAGTACATAAATAAATATCAAATAATATTTTCCGCGACCGCCGCGCCGCATCCGGTTTTGATCGACGCGATGGTCGAGCTAAAGGAGTTTAAACGCTATTTTTTTGATATAGCCGTGCCGCGCGATATCGCGATCGCGCAAAGCGAAAATATCAAAATTTACGCCGTGGACGACCTGCAAGAAATCGTAAATAAAAATCTCGCCCTGCGCGAGGAGCAAGCTCAGATCGCATACGGTATAGTCGGGCGAAATACGGCGGCGTTTTTCCAAATGCTGCGCGAGCTAGCCGTCACGCCGCTAATCAAAGGCATCAGAGAGCAGGCCAAGGAGTGTGCCCAGAGGGAGCTAGCAAAAGCCATAAAAAAGGGCTATCTAAAACATAGCGACAAAGAGGAGGCATATCGCCTCATACATCAGGTTTTTAAGGCGTTTTTACACGCGCCGACGATAAATTTAAAAAACCTCGCCGGAGCTGCGGGAAGCGAAGCGCAGCTAAGAGCGATCGGGGAAGTATTTAACGTAGCGGAGCAAACGCCGCAAGAAGAAAATAATGAATTTGAATGGGAGAACGAATGAAATTTAGCAAACTTTACGCGCCGACGGCAAAAGAAGCGCCAAAAGACGCGAGTCTGGCAAGTCATAAATTTTTGCTCCGAGCGGGCTACGCCGAGCAGGTAGGTAGCGGGCTTTACAACTTTTTGCCGCTTGGTAAACGGGTGCTTGAAAACATAACAAATATCATAAAAGAAGAGATGGATGAGGCCGGCTCGCAAGAAATCCTGATGAGTTTCGTCACCTCCGCCGAGCTTTGGCGAGAGAGCGGACGGTATGAGTTTTACGGCAAGGAGCTTTTGCGCTTTAAGGATCGCAAAGAAAACGACTTTGTTTTAAGCCCGACAAACGAAGAGAGCGTGGTCGCGCTCGTGCGAGGCAAAGTAACGTCCTACAAGCAACTACCGCTAAATTTATATCAGATAAATACCAAATTTAGAGATGAGGCAAGGCCGAGATTCGGGCTACTTAGAGGGCGCGAGTTTTTGATGAAGGACGGATATAGCTTCCACTCAAACGCCGAGGATCTGGACCGCGAATTTGACCTGATGGAAAAAACTTATAGCAAAATTTTTACTCGTCTCGGGTTAAATTTCCGCGCGGTTAGAGCCGATAGCGGTGCGATAGGCGGCAGCGGAAGTAAAGAGTTTATGGTGCTAGCTAGTAGCGGCGAGGACGATATAATCGTCTGCGAAAACTGCGACTACGCCGCAAACGTAGAGGCCGCAACCCGCGCAAAACGAACGACGCAGGCCGAAAGACCCGAGGCTGATGCGGCTAAATTTTTAACGCCCGATGCCAAAACCATCAAGGACGTGGCGGAGTTTTTTAGAGTCGACGAGTTTTACTGCATAAAAGCTGTGATAAAAAAGGCGATTTTTATCGATGCTAAAGGCGAAAAGAGCGAGAAAATCGTGGTATTTTTCGTGCGCGGCGAGGACGAGCTGCAAGAGGTCAAGGCTCAAAACGCGTGCGGCGCGGTTGAGCTAGCGGACGCAACCGAGACCGAGATTACAGCGGTCGGGTTAGTCGGCGGATTTTGCGGGCCGGTCGGGCTAAAGGGCGTGGAGTTTTATATCGATAATGAGCTTCGCGGCGAATCGCAGATGATCTGCGGCGCAAACGAGCGGGATTATCACTTCGTGGGCGTTAGCGTTAGTAGCTTTAACGCGGAGCGCTTCAAAGACCTAACCGCCGTAAAAGCGGGCGATAAATGCCCTTGCTGCGGCGGAAATTTAAGCGTTAGCAAAGGTATCGAGGTTGGGCATATATTTAAGCTAGGCACCAAGTACTCAGAGCCGATGGGTGCGACGTTTTTGGACGAAAACGGCAAGGCAAAACCGTTTATCATGGGCTGCTACGGCATCGGCGTTAGCCGCCTAGTTGCCGTCGCCGTCGAGGCTAGCCACGACGAAAAAGGCATAATCTGGAACGAAACCCTAACTCCGTTTAAATTTGAAATCATCGTCTCAAATTTAAAGGACGAAGAGGGCGTTAAATTTGCGCAGGGGCTTTACGATGACCTGCGTGCGGCGGGCGTTTCGGTGCTGCTTGACGATAGAAACGAGCGCTTTGGCGTAAAAATGAGCGAATTTGAGCTGATGGGATTTCCTTATGCCGTGATCGTGGGCAAGGGGCTAGCAGATGGCACGGTAGAGCTTGTTACGCGGGACGGTCTGGTTAAAGAAACGCTCAAAGCGAGCGAAATTTTAGCGCGCCTAAAGAGCCTATGATAAGGCATTTTTTTACGCCCTACGTCGTTTTGGAGATCGTGGCGGCGTATTTTTTTATCCATGCGTACGGATTTTTAAATTTGGTCCTTGAAGTCATCTCGACGGCTATTTTAGGGCTATTTTTTATGTTTCGCGTCGGATTTTTTCAGCTAACTAGCAACATCGCGTTTTTTAAGCCCGCGGACGTCTTTAGTAGCGTAGGTATGGCGATCGGAGGCTTTTTTATGTTTATCCCTGGGCTTATCACCGACGTTTTGGGCGCGGCGATCGTAGCGGTAGCGTTTTTTGCAAATTTAAAAAACGGCGGCGAGCGGGCGAGAGCGGGCGAATTTTACCGCGAAAAATTTGAAAGCGGACAGAGCAAACCGCGCGATGACGGCGAAATCATCGACGTCGAAGTCGTAGAAGAAAAGAGGCAAATATGGAAAAACTAAAAATCGCAACGAGAAAAAGCGTGCTAGCGATGTGGCAAAGCGAGCATATCAGGGATAAAATTTTATCGCGTTACCCGGAGCTTGCGGTCGAGCTAACCGGCATGAAAACCAAAGGCGACGTGATACTCGATACGCCGCTAGCTAAGATCGGCGGCAAGGGGCTTTTTACAAAAGAGCTAGAAGATAGCATGCTAAGCGGCGAAACGCACATCGCCGTGCATAGTCTAAAAGACGTGCCCGTCGTGTTTCCGGAGGGGCTAGTGCTAGCTGCGATCTGCTCGCGCGAGGACGTGAGAGACGCGATGTTAAGCGAAAAATACGCTAAATTTGAGGATCTGCCAGAAGGCGCGCGCGTGGGCACGACGAGTCTGCGCCGCAAAATGCAGCTTTTAGCGATGCGTCCAGATCTTGAGATAATCTCGCTACGAGGCAACGTCCAAACTCGCCTGCGCAAGCTAAAAGAGGGCGAATTTGACGCGATCATCCTAGCGATGGCGGGCGTGAACCGCTTAAATTTACGCTCCGAAGTCGCGCATATAGTGCCGTTTGAGCTAGATCAGATGGTGCCTGCGATGGGGCAGGGCGCGCTTGGTATCGAGGCTAGAGAGGACGCTGAAATTTTAAATTTGATAGAGTTTTTAAAAGACGAAAAAGCCGTCATAGAAACGACCGTGGAGCGCGATTTCGTCGCGATGCTAGAGGGCGGCTGCCAGGTGCCTATCGGCGTAAATGCAAATTTAAACGGCGATAAGATCGAGATACGCGCCGTCGTGGGACTGCCCGACGGTAGCGAGAGTATACGCGAAAACATCGTCGCGCAAAAAAGCCAGTGGAAAAGCGTGGGCGCCGAGCTTGGGCGGATATTTATCGGCAAGGGCGCAAAAGAGCTGCTAAAACGCGCCGAGGAGATGGCAAATATATGAGAAAAGCGCTTGTTTTGGTGTTCTTGGCGTCCGCGCTTTTTGCACAGGTGGATTTAGAGCTTATTTATTCGCTCTTTACCGATAAAAATTTCGATAAAAATGCCTATTTTAAAGGCGAGATGCGAGATCGCCTAAAAAATAATTTTTACTCGTCCGACAAATTTGACGAAATCAAAGTCGCCAAACTCGGCCGCAGCAGCGAATTTAGCGAGATATTTCGCGTTTGGCTCGCTTCTAAAAACGGCGCATCCCTTGATCTATACATTTTTGCTAAAAAAGACGGTATTTATGCGCTTAGATCTCTCGCTCAAACCGGCATCATAGAGGCGATGATAAGGGGCTATGAGGCTGCGAGCGAGGTGGAAAAGGCGCAACTTAGAGCAATGGGCGGGGATATAGAAAATTTAAGGCTGATTTTGGCAAGCGATAATGCATTGCTAAAATTCGGACGCGAAAACGAGGCGAAATTTGAAGAGCTGTTTGCGCTATATCAAAAGGACGAAGCGGCGGCAAACGAAGCCGTAAAGCGATTACACCTATCTCATGCGGCGTACGACGGTGGGGTTTTTGAGCTTATTTTAGGCGGCGTAACGGATAACGTAGTGGGTTTTATGCGCGTGGAAAACGAACCCGATCTGCCGCAGATGAGTCCGAGCGAGTTTATAATGCTAGAACGGCTCTCTTTAAACTCAAAATGGTATCTTTTTAAGACGACTTAGACCGATATAGGATATCCTGGCCGGCTTGTAGCTTTTTGCTTGCCTTAACGCTGCAAATTTAGCGCCATGCGCTTTCGGTTGGGGGTTGTAAGAGATTAAATTTTTGCGAAGCTATTGCTAAAATTTATCAATTTACTAATTTTTCGGCAGTGAAAGTTGTGTTTTTGGCTCAAAATGTTTACAAATTTGACTCAAACGCGGCCAAAATTTTAGCTTTAAAAACGGCTCGTTCGAATATAAATTATTAAGGAAAAATATGAACTACATCAAGCTTCTAAAAGATAACGGCTTACTGCGCGTCATCGACGAGCCAGTAGATATTGATCTGGAGATCGCGCACGCAAGCTACATCGAGGTCAAGCGCGAAAACTCGCAGGCGCTGCTTTTTACAAATCCTATCTGCAAAAAAACTGGGCGCAAATTTGCTCCCGTGCTAGCCAACATCTACGGCTCAAAGCGCGCTTTGGAGCTTATTTTCGGACGAGATCCGGACGAGATCGCGGATGAGATCGAGCGGCTTTTAAAACCCAAAAAGCCTAAAAGCTTTGGCGAAAAGCTAAATTTTGCCGCGTATTTGTTTGAGATGAGAAAAATTTTTACCAAACGCCTAAAAACTCGCGGCGAGTGCCAGGAGATCGCGTATTTCGGCGATGCGGCGGATTTAAATTCGCTTCCCGCGCTAAAAACATGGCCGCTTGACGGCGGGGCTTTTATCACGATGGGGCAGGTCTATACGCAAAGCCTTGAGGGCGAACTGCAAAACGTCGGCATGTACCGCCTGCAAATTTACGGTAAAAATCGCCTCGGCATGCACTGGCAGATACACAAAGACGGCGCGAATTTCTTTAACGAATACAAGCGCGCGGGCCGCAAGATGCCCGTATCTGTGGCAATAGGCGGAGACCCACTCTATATCTGGTGCGGTCAGGCGCCGCTGCCAAAGGGCGTGTTTGAGCTGCTGCTTTACGGCTTCATCCGTAAAGAGCCGGCCAAACTCGTAAAGTCGCTAACGAATGAAATTTACGTCCCGCACGACGCGGACTACGTGATCGAGGGTTTCGTGGATACGGATAAATTTGAGCTTGAAGGGCCGTTTGGCGATCATACGGGCTTTTATACGCCGGTGGAGCCGTTTCCGGTGATGGAGGTTACAGCGATCACGAGCAAGCGTGAGCCTGTATTTCACGCGACCGTAGTCGGCAAGCCGCCGCTTGAGGATAAGTATATGGGCTGGGCGACGGAGCGCATTTTCCTGCCGCTTTTGCGCACGACGGTGCCCGAGCTTTTGGATTATAACATGCCTGAAAACGGCGTCTTTCACAACCTGATTTTAGCTAAGATAAACGCCCTTTATCCAGCGCACGCCAAACAGGCGATGCACGCGTTTTGGGGCGTGGGGCAGATGAGCTTTGTAAAGCACGCGGTTTTCGTCGGCGAGGATGCGCCAAATTTGAGCGATTATGACGCGCTTACGGAGCACATCTTAAACCGTTTTGGCAAAAATGCTCTGCTAATTAGCGAAGGCGTGTGCGATCAGCTAGATCACGCCAGCCCAAACTCGTGCTTTGGCGGTAAGCTAGGAATCGACGCTACGCAGGATTTTTCGGCGCCTGCGCCAGTGCTTTTGGGCGACGCCGCGCTACTAGCTAAATTTAAAGAAATAGAGCCGAATTTAACGCAGCTCGTGCAGTTTAAAACAAATACCAAAACTCCGATTTGCGTCGTCAAATTTGATAAAAACCGCCTCGTAAAAGAGGTTTTTGAAGAGCTTTTGAAATTTAAAGAGCACTTTAAACTGCTCGTTTTCGTCGGTCCCGAAAACCGCCTAGAAAACCAGTATATGCTACTTTGGCGCGTGACTAATAACATCGACGCTCTGCGCGATATCTACGTGCGTGAGGGTGCGGTCTGCATCGACGCTACCGCAAAAGGCGAGGCCGAGGGCTATACGCGCGGCTGGCCGCTGCAAACCGACTGCGACCGCGATGTCGTGGAGGGTCTGGTTAAGCGCGGCATAGTAAAAGACGAACCGGAGCTATTTAGCAAATTTGAGATTTTCGGATAGATTTTTAAACTCGGCAAATTTGAGAGGTTAAATTTGCCGAGCCGCCTAAATAAATTCGTTTTTCAAGCGCCTTTTTAGCCCGAATTTTATAAAATCGCAAAATGGATAAAGAACGCCTAATAATCGATAAATTTAGCAACTCCTTCATCGGCGACGACGGCGCCGTCGTCGCGCATGAGCGCGGCCGGTGGGTGTATAGCAAGGACCTTTTTTGCGAGGGGACGCACTTCCTGGCAGGCTGGCTTAGTATGGAGGAGATCGCGCGTAAGGCGATGCTCGTAAATCTCTCCGACGCCGTCGCGATGAACGCCGAGCCTAAATTTGCGCTTTTAGGACTTGGGCTACCCAAAAACACGAGTGCGGCGCAGATCTCGGCGCTACGCAAGGGATTTGCGGACGTTTGCGACGAGTACGGCGTGACTATCATCGGCGGCGACACGATCGGCAGCGATAAAATTTTACTTAGCGTTACCGTTATCTCGCGGCTTTGCGGCAAGGCGGTTTTGCGAAGCGGAGCGAAAAAGGGCGATCTGGTTGCTTTTACGGGCGAGCTTGGAGGTAGTCTAAAAGGACTTAGGACGCTTTTAAACGGCGGGCGTGTCGCGTCAAATTCGCGCTTTAAAAGGCCTATTTTAAAAGATAAATTTTTCTACGCCGCAGCAAGCAAGATAAACGCCGCCATGGACGTTTCAGACGGGCTTGGCGCAGATCTAGCCAAGCTTTGCGCGCAGAGTCGGTGCGGGGCAAAATTTAGCAAACGGCTAAGCAAACGCGAGCTAAATAGCGGCGAGGAATACGAGATTTTATTTACTTTTAGTCCGAAAAACCGCGCCAAAATTTTAAGCATAGCACGCAAAACCCGCACGAAAATCACGATTTTTGCTAAAATCACGAAAGGAAAATTTAAAAGCAATGCAAGAAACCACCATTTTTAAGCCTCTTTACGCGCTCACTCACGCGCCCATTAACGCGTATTTTAGTAAAAATTCGGACGATTTCGTGGTGCGCGAGATCCCGCTTTACGCATTTAGCGGGCAGGGCGAGCACCTGATAATCGAAATTTGCAAAAAAGACATGACGACGCAGGAGGCCTTGCAAGCGCTTAGCGAAATAAGCGGCGTAAAGATGCGGGATTTTGGCTACGCGGGGCTAAAAGACAAGCAAGGCATGACGACGCAGTTTATCTCGATGCCGCGTAAATTTGAGGCGGCACTGGCAAATTTTAGCCACGAAAAGATGAAAATTTTAAGCCTCGCCGCGCATGATAATAAGCTTCGAATCGGACACTTAAAAGGCAACAGCTTTTTTATCCGCCTAAAAAAAGTGATGCCTAGTGAAGCGGCTAAGCTGGAACAAGCCGTGCGAAACATTGACGAGGCTGGGTATGCTAACTACTTTGGCTATCAGCGTTTCGGCAAATACGGCGACAACGCGCAAAGCGGGCTGGAACTACTAAAATCAGGCACCGTAAACGGCAAAAAGAGCAAAAATCCAAAGCTAAACGACTTTTTGATCTCGGCATATCAAAGCGATCTTTTTAACCGCTGGCTTAGCAAACGCGTGGAGATTTCTAGGTTTGCGCAGGATTTTAGCCTCGCTGAGCTAGCTCAAATTTACCCGTATCTGGGCGGCGAAAATTTGAAAAATTTAAAATCGCAAAAGAGATTTTTTAAGCTGATAGAGGGCGAAGTTTTGGGTCACTACCCGCACGGCAAGTGCTTTTTGTGCGAGGATTTGGACGCGGAGGGCGCGCGCTTTGACGCTAGGGATATCACTAGCTGCGGGCTGATCGCGGGCGCGAAGACGTATGAGGCTCAGGGTGTGGCGAGAATGGTCGAGGATCAAATTTTCACGCAGGCAAATGAATACAAAGCTAAAATGACGGGATCTAGGCGCTTTGCGTGGTGCTATTTGGAGGATGCAAGCTATAAATACAACGAGGAAAAAGCGCACTTTACGATAAATTTTACGCTGCAAAAAGGCAGCTACGCGACGGTGGTGTTAGAAGAAATCTTGCACAAAAATATCTTTGAGTAGGGCGGTGGCTCGCCTTGCGAGCGCTTTTAAATGATTTTTGCATCTATGCTCGCAAGTGCAAGCAGAGTATAAATTTTGCTCTGCGATAGGCTGTATTCCTTATTTTTGGACGAAATTTACTTCTTTTGTTTAGCTACGAGCATAGTGACACAGAAAACACTTAAAACCATCTCGCAAGACTTCACCTTAACTTTCAAGTTTAAATTTTTGTAAATCAAAATCCGCCTCGCCTAACGCTTTTTAAAAGCTGTGAGCAAAACGGTGCAAAAATTTTGCCTTGTCGTTTTAAGCTCAAATTTGTTCACTAAGACCCATATCTTAACATCACTAAATTTTACCCGTGGAGCAAGACGCGAGCGACGTGAAATACAAGCGTTTCTAGGCTCGTTTGGATATAATGGGTTTACAAATTTATATTTTAAAAGGATTAAAAATGGCGAATATTTTTCTTTGCTCTTATTTCGCGGAGGTTGCAAGTAAGATTAATGAAGTGGTAAAATTTCAAGGCAAAGATATTGTTTTTATCGATACGGCAGCAAAATTTGAAGAGGTGAATTTTTACGTAGATGAAGCGGTGGAAATTTTAGAAAATTTTGGTGCGAAGCTAAGACGCCTTGACGTCTCTTGCGCCAAGGATTCGGCAGCGCTAGTATCTAGCCAAGATGAGCCATCTTGTGAAGATGAAATTTTATCTACCATTAGTCAGTGCGATATCATTTACGTTAGCGGTGGAAATACATTTTATCTGCTTAACGAGCTGCGAAAATCGCGCGTCTGGCAAGCTATAAAAAATGCAGTCAAAGCGGGCAAAATTTATATCGGTGAGTCGGCGGGAGCGATCGTGGCCGCACTAGATACGAGATATGCTACGCTGATGGATGAAAATAGCCCAAATATGAGCGATTTTACAGGGTTAAATTTAGTTGATTTTTGCGTCGTGCCGCACTTTGGCTGCGAGCCTTTTACGGAGGCTACGCGCGAGACTATGGCGAAATTCGGCGATGTTTGCGACTTGCGCGCGATAAATAACGACGAATTTATCGAGGCTTAAAGCCTTTTACGGCGCGGGTCGAAAAGTGCGGCACGGAGTTTTCATAGCATAAAATTTAAAGGAGGATAAGTAATGAAGAAAATTTTGATTTTTACGCTTGCGGTCGTTTGCGCGTTTGCGGGCGATTTTAGGTTGCCAAGTCCCGGCGAGACGGCGCGCGGCCTGCCTTTTAGCGCGCTTTTTGATAAAAAAGACGGTAAATATTCGCCCAAAAACGGCATCCGCATAAAGCTGCTTTTAGCAGGAGGTAAATTTAAGATGAATATAGGCGACAAAAGCGCGACACCGGGCAAGGTAAAAGTAAACGGCAAGAGTTTTGACGAGATAGCAAAGCAAAAATTTGACGTAACGAACGAAGGCGGCGTCTACGCGATGCGGGAGAGTAGATGAAATCGCGGGAATTTGCGTTTAACGTAACCTGCGCAAAGGGCGCGCGAGGCTAATTTGGCTTGGTAAATTTAAATAAACAAGAGGGTAGATAGAGATCGCGGCTTAGCCTGATGCGCGGAGTTAAATTTAGCTTTGCTTTAGCTCACGGCTGGCTTTTGAGCTGCTCGGCAACGAGACTAGTTTATTTTATGACGGCAAAATTTACTATCCGTGTTTAAATTTAGCGCGCCGGGCTTTATTTTTTGATGATTTTTTAGTAAAATGGGCGCTAAATTTAAAGGAGAAAATATGCCAAAAGACGCAAACGGAACCGAACTAAACGCGGGAGATAACGTAACTCTCATCAAAGACCTAAAAGTAAAAGGCGCTGGCGCGACGCTAAAGCGCGGAACCATGGTAAAAAACATCAAGCTCACGGACGACGACAAAGAAATCGAAGGCAAGATCGATAAAATGGGCGTCATCGTGCTAAAGACGGAGTTTTTAAAGAAGGCTTAATCTCGTCTATGAAAAGCGCAAATTTGACGCGAGATCGTTAAATTTACGTGCTTGTGAAACTTCGATATACGCGTATTTTTACGCGTATCAAAAGTCGTAAAATCTAGCCCAAGCTATCCTTAAACCCGAAAAAGTTATAATCGCGCCCAAGGTATGGCAAGTGATTGCTTTTGCGTAGGCAAAAGAGGAAAGTCCGAGCTGCAATAAGACGGAGTTCCATCTAACGGATGGCTGGGGCGACCCAAGGGACAGTGTAACAGAAAGCAGACTGCCGCTTCGGCGGTAAAGGTGAAACGGCGGGGTAAGAGCCCACCAGCGCGGCGTGCAAGCGCGGCGGCTATATAAACCCAACTCGCAGCAAGAAGGGATGGTTTTGAGTCTTATGTTAAACCCTTCGCTAGAGCCAAATTGTAAAATTTGGAGTAGATAAATAATCACTCACGACAGAACTCGGCTTATCGCCATGCCTTGCCTTTTACTTCTTTTTCTACTTTCGGTTTTTTGATTTCGGCGACGACGCGCGTAAAACTTGCAAATAATCTAAAATTCGCCCGTAAATTTGCGGCTTTGGCCGATATTTTCGCGAGATTTGGCGACGCGCGATAAATTAAACGGCGTAAATTTAGCTTCGGCTAGTTTTTTAAATTTACGCGTAAATTTTTATCGGCTCAAGGCATAAATTTAACAGGCTAAATTTACGGAAAACGGCGTGGAAGTTTTTGTTCTGACACCGTAAAATTTAGCCGAGTTTCCAAAACCGAAACGCTTGGTAAATTTAAATTTTATCTGCGAGTTTTTGTCGTTTGTATAAAAATGCAAAGCGTCGCGCTAAATTTAACGCTTGATGTTTTGAATTTTGGCGGTTTTTAGAATTTAGGATTTTTATCCGGGCCGCAAAAGCCGTACGGGCAAAAGGTAGAAGCATCGGCGTTAGGCGAGTGTTTTGGGTAGACTTCAAATTTGCTCGGATCTAGCGGTGTCAAAATTTGTAAGATTTATTTAAATTTGACCGCATTAAACGGCCGCGCATTTGCGGTTTTAAATATCCCAAATCTCTAAAATTTGGGGGCAAACGGCGCTTACGGCTTGTTTAAATTTGGCGGTTTGTTCGGCGTTTGGTTTGTCTATAGTTTCAAATTTTTTAAACGTCTGGGCGATCTCAAGCCAGCCTGGGATATCTAGATCAAATTTAATCAAATTTGCCGAGCAAAGATCGCCGTCGTCATGATCGTAAAGGGCGACTTTGCCGTCTTTTAAGCTTGTAAGCCACAAGTCGCCCGCAACCGTATCGGCAAATATATAAAACTCGCGCAGTATCTCGCTCTCGCCCTCGAAATCAAACCGCGCTTCGTCGTTAAATCGGGCTAGCTCGCGCTCTTTTAGCACTCTAAAACCGCTTGCTATCTCCGTGCCTAGCTTGTTTTGCAAAGCGTCTTTTATATCGTTTTTCGTCATTTTTGCCTTTGTGCGGATAAATTTGAGAGAGAGGTTTAAAAAGCGCCGTAAATTTAAGAAATTATTTACGACGCCATATATTTTTTTACGTTTTTTAGCTTTTCTAGCTCTTTGCCTAGCTTTGCTTTATTTTCTTGGATCAAATTTATCGCTGCGCCCAGGAGTTCTTTGGCTTGCAGGGCATCCTCTAGGCTGTCAAATTTACCAGGCGTCTCGTTTGCTAGTGCCGCGATAGCTTCCGCGTCATCGTTAGCGACGGCGATTTTTAGCTCATCCAGCCACATCGGCTTGTCCGGTCGTTTCTTTCCAAGCTTCTAGTAGCTGCTTTGTGACGCTTACGACCTCGTTTAGGCTTTGTTCGTCGTTGTTTATATTTGCCATGGCTAGTAGCTGGATCTGCCTGGTATAAAGGCCGCTTAGGTAGTGCGCGATGTTGCCTTGGTCGTAGTCTAGCGAGTTTAGAAGTTCGACGAAGATCGCGTTTGTGCGGTTTATAAAATATACCTTTTTCTCCACGTCGTTTTCTTGCATCGCTTTTTTGGCTCTAAAGACAAATCTCAAAACGCCCTCGTAAAGCATCTCGATGAGCTTGGTAGGCGACTCGATGCCGCCTACGGCATTTTGCGAATACGCAGCGTGTGCAGTGTTGTATTGCATAAATTTACCTTTATTTTTTATTATATTCGGCTTCGATCATCGATTTTAGCGACGAAAATTCGCTATTTAGCTTGCTGATGATCTTATCGTATGCTAAAAATCGCTCTTCCATCGTGGCGTACTTCGCGTCTAGCGACTTTTGCGTCCTTTCTTTTTCGGCATCGAGCGTTTTTTTCTCCTCGATCAGGCTTTGTCCGTATTTGGTTAAAGAGCCGTTTTTTGAGTTGATTAGCCCGTCTACAGTCTTTTTCGCCGAGGAAAAGATACCGTTTACGGTCGTGCTTTTAGGCGTTATCGTAGATTCGCTTAGGCCTACCGCGTTTAGCGTGGCGGGCGAGCCTTTTATGCTTATTGCCGTACCGTTTGTGGTTTTTAGCGTTATTTTGTCTTCGCTTGAGGCTATGGTGGCTTGTACGCCCGCGATACCTGCGTCGTTTATGGCTTTTAGCAGAGCTAGCGCATTTTGCTTTGAGGTATTCGTAGCCGCAGTAGCCGGTAAATTTATCTTTTTGCCGTTTATGACTAGATCTTCGTTTGCGATAGTTAGCGAGCCGGCGTCTACGGCTTTAGAGCTAAAGGCCTGAGCCGTGCCGTAGGTCGTACCTCCTGCGAATATCTTTTGCACGCTTTGCAAATCCTCGTCTAACTTTCTACCCAGTTTTGAGCTATCAAGCTCCAGCAAGCCCTCTTTATTTAAGCTTAGCCCGTAGTCGGCTAAATTTGCGGTTTTAGTTACGCCGTTTTTATCGGTGTAGGTTTGATTGGCGAATAAAATTTTATTTAGCGTCGATTTTATGCCAGTTATCTCGCTCACGCCTTGAAAAGTACCCGATTTTTTCGTATCGCTATCGTAGTCGGTGGCGACTTTTAGGTTGTTGGTAAGATTATTGTACGCCGTAACTAGACTTTGCATGCTCTCTTTTATGGCGCTTGCGTCCTCTTTGATGCTAAAGGTCGTTTTGCCCGTATCTTTTAGCTTTATCGTCATTCCTAAATTTAAATCTTTTACCTCGTTGCCGCTTCGTTTTATCGTGATACCGTTGTAGACGAACTCGGCATCTTGCGCGGTCGAAATTTTATTGCTAGCGATATTTGCGCTGTCCCAGCCGAGCTTTTGCAAGACGTCCGATGCGCCGCTTAGAGCTGATCCGTCGCTATCTACGTCGGTGATTTCAATCTTGTTTTCAGCGCCCGTTTCTTTTGATTGCAGTATAAGCTGATACGGATCTTCGCCGCCTACTTTCATCGCTTTTGCTGAAACGGCGCCGTTTGTGACCTCGTTTATCTTATCGGCTAGCTCTTCAAGCGTAGTAGAGCTTCTTACTTCTATTTTATGCGTCGTGCCTCCGACTTTTATGCCAAATGTCCCGTTTTTGCCGATAAATGAGCTTGAGGTGGCAAATTTTGTGCTTTGATAAACGTCTTTTTTTGCTAGTTGCCTTACGTCTATTTCAATATCTTGTACCGCTACGCCCGCGCTTGCGGTTACCTCCGCGCTTTTGCCGTCTGCGGTAGTGGTTCTTTTTTGATACGAGCTATCGTCTGCTAGAGTTGAAACTGAGGAGCGAAAGGTGCCGATGAGCGTTTTTAGAGCGGTTAGATCCTTTTGCTTTGTTGCATTTGCCGTGATTTTAGAGGTTACGGGTTTTATCTGACCCGCTTCGTCGGCGGCTTTTAGCTTATCTATAACGTCTTGAGTTAGAACTTGGCTTCCAAAGCCGAGTGAAGAAACTTTACCTAGCGCCATTTTAGCTCTCCTTGTCAAATAATACGCCGACGGCTTCTTTGAAATACTCGCTTAGCTTCATCGCCTGCTCGGTCGGGATCTTGCGAATAACTTCGCCCGTTTTCATCTCCATTACGTTTACGTACATCGCGCCTATTTTATCGTTATAGCCAAAGCGTATGCTGGTGCCTAGATCTTCCATTTGTTTATTTAGTTTTTCAGTAGCTTCTTTTACTTCTTTGCTTAGCGTTTCGTTATTTTGCTCGGTTAAATTACGCGTAGCGTCATGCTGGATGTGAGTTTGCTCGACCTCTCTAGTTTGAGTAGAGCTTTGCGCATGCGAGCTTGTAGCCGCGTTTGCCATCGGCTGGCTTGCCGCTTTGAAAATTTCCATATTTTCTCCTTTAAATGTTTGCTAGCTTCTATATCGTCAAATTTGCAAATTTTTTTAGCCCAGCCGGGCAAATTTTTTCTTAATTTAAATTTTCGTATAAATTTGTTAAAATCCGGCCTAAATCAAGGCGGAAAGGAGAATTTGTGAAAATTTCGCTTGAGTGCGACTGCATTTTGCTGGGGGAGTCGCTAAGGTTATTTTTGAGAGATTTTATCTCGCCTAAAAAAGATTGCGATTTTATCGTGGCGGATAAAAAGATAGAATCCAAAAAGCCCGTTTTCGTGATAGCCGAGCACTCGCCGCATCTAAAAATCCCTTTTAGCAAAGAAGTCCTTATCTCCGCGCTTGAGGAGTTTTACTCGGCGATCCAGTTTTCAGAACCAGTCGCGCCTTCTCGCGCGGCTGCGCCAGCAAAAGAAAAAGCCGCGTCGCAAAATGGTTCAAATTTGGAGCTTGAGGTTTCAAATTTGATAGATAAATTTAAAGAAGAGCTGCTCGCGGTTCTAAGGAAAGCTCGTTGAAAAATCTCTACGCTACGATTTCAAGCGGTAAATTTAAAGGTAAAAAGCTGCTTTTGCCATCGCTTCAAACTACGCGAAGCACCAAAAGCATCGTCAAGGGCTCGTTTTTCGATTCGTTTCGCTACGAGCTATCGGGTAAGGTTTTTATCGAGGCTTTCGGCGGTAGCGCGCTGATGGCCGCAGAGGCGCTAAGTAACGGCGCGACAAAGGCTTACGCGGTAGAAATCGACAAAAACGCCTACAAGATCGCGATACAAAACGCTAAGCTTATCGGCGACGAGTTAGAAATCATAAACGGCGATACTTTTGATACTACTCCCGCCGTCGTCGCGAGGCAAAATTTGCCCGTTATCTTGTATCTTGACCCGCCTTTTGATATCAGGGAAGGCTTTGCTGACGTTTATGAAAAGTGCGTAAATTTAGCAAGAAATTTGCCAAAAGATAAAATTTACTTGATCGCTTTCGAGCACGCCAGCCATCTAAATTTACCGGAAAACATCGGCGCGTTTACGCTTTTAAAATCTAAAAAATTCGGAAACACCTCGCTTAGCTACTATTCTTAAAATTTTTATTTCAAATTTGGAATGCTAATTGCTTTTCGTCCTTGAAAATACAAATTTAAGGACGAAAATGAAACTAGCGGCATGCTTGCTAACCCTTGCTATATCGGCTTTTGCGGCGCAGATAAAAGACATCGCAAACGTCGTCGGCGTGAGGGAAAATCAGCTGATCGGATACGGTCTGGTCGTCGGTCTAAACGGCTCTGGCGACGGCAGTAGCTCGGAGTTTACGATCCAGTCTCTTTCAAATATGCTTCAAAGCGTGAACGTAAAAATCAAGCCCGACGACATCAAGTCAAAAAATACCGCTGCGGTTATGGTTATCGCAAAGCTACCGCCGTTTGCTAGGCAGGGCGATAAGCTTGATGTCGTGATCTCATCTATCGGCGACGCCAAAAGCCTGCAGGGCGGAACGCTTTTGATGACGCCGCTTAAGGGCGTGGACGGCGACATATACGCTTTAGCGCAAGGCTCGCTAACCATAGGCGGCAAGACGGCTTCTCGCGGCGGAGCAAGCAAGGACGGCAACCACGTAACTGCAGGTACGATCCCAAGCGGCGCTATTGTAGAGCGCGAGATCGCATACGATATCTATAATCAAGAAGCGATATTTTTAAGTTTAAAGGAGTCGAATTTCGACACCGCTTCAAATATCCAAAGAGTGGTAAATTTAAATCTAGGCGGCGAAACTGCGACGGCTATCGACTCTAGAACCATCAAAGTATCAAAACCGGAAGGCTCAAACGCGGTTGAGTTTATCGCTAAGGTGTTAAATTTAGACGTTGACTATAAAGCGCTAGATAAAATCGTAATCGACGAGCGCACCGGCACGATAGTAAGCGGTATAAATATCACGGTCGATCCAGTCGTCATCACGCACAAAGATATCACGATAAAGATAGAACCTAGCTCGTATGACGATATGGCGGCAAGCGGGCAAACAATCGACTTGCAAGACGGCGCAGCGGTCGATCCGCTAACTAACATGCTAAAAATCAGCGGCGAAAAAACCACTGTAGCTAGCGTCGCAAGGGCATTAAGCAAGATGGGCGCGACTCCTAGCGACATAATAGCGATAATGGAAAATCTAAAACGCGTGGGCGCTATACACGTAAATTTGGAGATAATATAATGTTAAACGTAGATACTTCGGCGGCTTTAAGCTCTTATAATAAATTCGCCACGAGCTCTATCGAAAACAGGCGCGCTAATAAGCCTCAAAGCGAACAAGACACGCTTTTAAAAGAGCAAACCGATGCTTTTGAGGCGTTTTTGGTTAAAAGCGTGCTAGATATCGCGCTAAAGGACGAAAATCCGTTATTCGGCAAAGACGCCGGAGACGAGATCTATCACTCGATGTATAACGATACGATGAGCAAGGCTCTGAGCGGAAATTTAGGCTTTAGCGAACTTTTATTCAATTATTTGAAAGAAAGGGCTTAAGAGATTTCAAAATTTGCCGATTTAGTTTTTAACAAATCTAAAAAGGCTTGAAAATGATAGGAACTTTAGGAGCTAAACTGGGCATGAGCCCGCAACAAATCACTCGCTCAAACGACGTAAAAAAGAGCGAAAATATGGAAAAAACACAAGGCAAAGAAGAAAGCAAGGTTGCAAAGATAGCCGAGCAGATCGCAAACGGAACATATAAACTAGATATGTCTAAGACTGCAAAAGCCGTTGCCGATACGCTTTTATAAAATTTTTTGTCCTTGCGTAAAAAGAAAGGACAAAAATGCTTAAAAGATATTTGGACGAGGCGATGGGAGTGCTAGACGAACTCATCGCCCAAACTACGGAAGATATAGAAAAGATAAAACTAGCCGACCACAGCAGGGTCGATGATAGCGTTAGACGCAAAAACGAGCTGGTTAAAAAATTCGAATCTATAAAATCGCTACTAGATAAAGAGCTTTTAAGGGTCTCGAGGGAAAACGGCGGGGCAAATTTAAGCTCGATCCTAGATGATGAGGTAAAATCATCTCTCGCGCTTATGCGTTCAAAGCTTGAAGAGCTCTACTCAAAAAATAAAGAATACGCAAAATACGTCGTCGGAGTGAAAGAATTTTTCGATAGCTTGCTAAAAAATATGTTTAAAAGTGAGCCGGGCAACTACGACAAAGAGGGCTTGACGCCTGAAAGTTTATTTAAAACGAGGGTTTAAAAATGGCTAATATTTTTTCGTCTTTACATATCGGAATGAGCGGCCTAGATGCCGCGCAAACGCAAATCACCACGACTGGACACAACATCACAAACGCCGATAGCGAGCACTATACGAGGCAGCGCGTCGTGCAGTCTGCTAGAGAGCCTTTTCACGATATGCCCGGAGATATCGGCACGGGTACTAAAGTCGATACTGTCGTGCGCGTGCATGACGAGTTTACTTTCGCTAGACTTCGTACTTCAAATATAAATTTAGAATCAAGCGAATATAAAAAGCAAATTTTAGAAGAGATTTCGCAGCGCTTTCCAGATCTGCAAAGCGTGGGTATAGGCAGAGATTTGCAAAATTATTTCAACGCTTGGAATAACCTTGCCTCAAACCCGACCGAAGGCTCGCAGAAAGTAAATTTGCTAAATTCGGCAGCAATGCTATCAAATAGCATAAATAAAGCCCACGATATGCTAACAAAGATACAAAAAGACGTGGACTCGCAGGTAGAAGTTTCCGTAAACGAGATCAACAAATACGCCAAGCAAATCGCGCAGATAAATAAAGAGATCGTCCGGGTCGAATCAGTCGGCACTACTAGAGCAAACGACCTGCGAGATAAACGCGATCAGCTCGAGCTTGCGATGTCAAAGCTTGTAGGTATCAGCGTATTTAAAGGGCAATTACAAAGCAGTAATGTCGATCCGACTGTAACCGATATGGGTACGAAGCATCAGATAAATATATCCGGATTTAACATCGTAGACGGCACGACGTATCATCCGCTAACAGTCGATAGGATAAGCGATAAGAGCGATTTTAAAGGCGTATTTTTCGAGAGGGACGACGGTAAAAAGGTCGATCTAAACGGACGAATTTCAGGCGGTAAATTAGGTGCCGCGCTAGATCTACGCGGACGCAGAGTGGATGATAACGGAGAATTTCAAGACGGAACAATACAAAAATACATCGACAACCTAAATACGTTTGCTAAAGGCATCATCAACGAGACAAATAACATCTACGCCAAATCAGCCGTAGAAAACGCCGTAACGGACGAACTAGACGGATTAAGCAACTCTAGGACGCTGATGAATTTTAATAACGACATCAAACACGGTAGCTTTGACGTCGTAGTTTATAATAACCAAGGCCAAGAGGTCGCACGCAAGACGATAAACGTAAACGCAACCACGTCTATGAACGACAACACGCGCGGCAACTCTATCGTGCGGGACTTTAACTCCGACACCGACGACAACGGCGACAATAACTCGCTAAACGATGTGGATGATTATTTTCAGGCAAACTACCAATACGACGCGGCGACGGGCAAAGGCACGTTTGGCGTAACCCCTAAAAGAAATGCCGGCGAGTATAGCGTCGCTTTTGTAGACCGGGGCACGAATTTCCCGGGTATTATCGGGATAAATAGGGTCTTTGAGGGCGGAAACGCGAAAAATATGAGCGTAAAAAGCGAGCTAACCGAAAATCCGCACAAGCTAAAAGCCTACTCAAATCCGACTCCGGGCAACAACGAAGTCGCAAACGATATGGTGCAGATGCAGTATAAAAAAATCATATTTTACTCCGATAAGCATGCGGATAAAGAAGAGAGCGTCGAGGGCTACTACCGCTATATCACCACCGATCTAGCCAGCCAGACTCAGGCAAATAACGATTTAAATGACGCAAATACCGCTATACACAAGGTTGCGATGTCCGAGTATCAGTCCGTTAGCGGCGTAAATTTAAACGAGGAGCTAACAAATCTCATACGCTTTCAAAGCAGCTACGGCGCGGCGGCCAAAATCATCACGACCGTGGAAAAGATGCTTGATACCTTGCTCACGCTAAAACAGTAAATTTAAATTTCTTTTAGCCTTTTTGGTTTAAAATCTCGGCCAAAAAGGCTAAAAATGGACTTAAAAACCCTCCTAGATCAAAACGTAATCTCTAAAAACACCCATGCGGACTTGTTTGCGGCCGCCGATCCGCTACAAGTCGCTAGCAAATTTAAAACGCCCGAGACCTCGCTCATCTGCGCTCTTTTTGCCTACGGCAACGCAAAACTCATCGTAAATTTTCTAAATTCGCTTGATTTTTCGCTACTGGATAAAAGCGAGGACGAAATCACCTCAAATTTGACGCGGCATAAATACCGCTTTCAAAGCTGCGAGGACGTGCGGCAGATTTTTATTACCTTTTCGCGCCTAAAAAAGCACGGCGATATCGAAAGCGCGGTGAGATCGGGTTTTGAAAAAAGCGGCTCGATGATAGAGGGCGTAAATGAACTCATCAAATTTATCTACTCGCTAAATCCTTACCGCTCGGAGGGGTATGAGTTTTTTTTCGGCAAGCCGTACGAAAAAGCACCGCAAAGCCCGTATAAACGCTACAATATGTTCCTGCGCTGGATGGTGCGAGATAGCGACATCGACCTTGGACTTTTTAAAAGCCTGCCAAAAAGCAAGCTCCTCATACCTCTTGACGTGCATACGCACCGAGTTTCGCTAAATTTGGGCCTAATCTCTCGCAAAAGCTATGATTTTAAAGCCGTGCGCGAGCTAACGGACAAGCTTTGCGAATTTGACCCCGCCGATCCGATCAAATACGACTTTGCGCTCTACCGCATCGGTCAAAGCGGCGAGCTGGCGCAAATTTTAGACCGGATAAAATAAATTTCGCGCTTTTGATTTTTGGCTATTTGTTTTATTAGTGTTTAGCGACTATCGCAGACAAAATCGCTAAATTTGCTTGCGTAAGACCTGGTGCGGGCAGCAAGTTTTTGTATCGTCGCGCTAAATTTAGGCTTTTACGGCGGTAAATCAAGCCCTAAACCGGCGGCAAATTTTAACTTTGGGGGTATCCTAAAATCGCTTAAATTTAAAGCCCAAATTAATCAAATTTAGGCTATAGTTACCTTGCAATTACATTTTAAGGAGAAAAAATGAAAAAAATCGTTTTAGCTAGCGCGGCTCTAGGCTGTATGCTTGCTACTAGCGCTCTTGCGCACGAGGAAAAAGCCTTTGATCCAAAGGCTGGCAAGCACCTAGTCGTCACTATGGAGCAACTAAGCGAAAAGGGCAACACTGTCGTTGGCGAGGTAGTAGCTGTTGAAACTAACTACGGCGTGGCGCTATTTCCGAATCTTAAAGGCCTTGAGGGCGGCGCGCACGGATTTCACGTGCATCAAAACGCTGACTGCGGCGCAAATGAAAAGGGTCTAGGCATGAAAGCGGGCGGTCACTGGGATCCAAGCGACACCAAAAAACACTCGTTTGCATGGGACGACAACGGTCACAAGGGCGATTTGCCTGCGCTTTTTGTGGATGCCGAGGGTAACGCGGTTTATCCGGTCCTAGCTCCGAAAATCAAGAGCTTAGATGAGCTAAAAGGCCACTCGCTAATGATCCACGTCGGCGGCGATAACCACAGCGACCATCCAAAACCTCTTGGCGGCGGCGGCGCTAGAATGGTTTGCGGCGTTATAAAATAAACTCGCTTTCGTCGATTTGCCGCACTCGGCGGTCGGCGAACTTCTTTTTCTTACTCGGTCAAATTTAATGCGACTTTAAGTCTAGCGTCTTGTATATTTTCTAACCCGCATCTCGAAAAAGCAAAATCTCAATCAATTTTTTTAAAATATCCAAATTTTGTCCGCGCGGTTTTGCAAACTAAATTTTAAAAACTATATCAAATTTGCCGCCGTTAAATAGAACTCAAATTTGCAAAATTTATCTAAAACTCCAAAAATCGCCGAGCGCGCACGCAAAATTTACAAAATGCGCCGCAACCTAAACCGTTAAATTTAACCCCGCTCGGTAAAATTTACCCGCCGTTTCGTTAAATTTTAACCGCAGTAAAACAAAAGGCCGAATTTTATAAATTTTTAAATTTTTCGTAGTATGATTTTGCTATTTAAAGGGACGAAAATGGACTTTGACTTCGGCGTTACGGCGTATTTGATATTTTTCGCGGCGGCTTTTGCGGCGGCTTTTGTAGATGCGATCGCGGGCGGAGGCGGACTGATCGCGCTGCCGACCATCATGGCGATGGGCGTGCCGCCTCACGTGGCGCTAGCTACGAACAAGCTTCAAGGTACTTTCGGTAGCTTCACCGCGGCGCTAAATTTTGCCCGAAAAGGGATGATAAATTTTCGCGAAGTGTTTATCGGCATCGTTTTTACCTTTATCGGCGCGTGCATCGGCACGGTGCTTATACTGTTTTTGAGCGCCGAGTTTTTGCGCGTTATTATACCGTTTTGTTTGATAGCGATTTTCATCTATACGCTTTTGATGCCAAAGGTCGGCGACGAGGATAGAGCCGCCCGTATGAACGCGCGAGCCTTTTACGTGATATTCGGGCTTATCTTGGGCTTTTACGACGGATTTTTCGGGCCGGGGGCTGGCAGTTTTTGGACATTTGCGATGATTGCTCTCATCGGGCTAAATATGAAAAAAGCCGTCGCGCACACGAAAATCCTAAATTTTACCAGCAACATCGTCTCTCTTGCCGTTTTTATCGCGGGCGGACAGATACTTTGGGCGGTCGGGCTTTTGATGGGCGCGGGACAGGTTTTGGGCGCGTACTTTGGCTCAAATATGGTCATGAAAAAGGACGTTAAATTTGTTAGAGTCGTATTTCTAGCCGTCGTGGGCGCGACGATACTAAAGCTCGTTTACGATAGATTTTTCGCGTGAGCAGGATTTTAAAAAACGGCGATGAAATTTGGGCTAAATTTTGTAAAAAGCTAAAAAACCGGGCGAAATTTGGGGCAAACTTAAAAAACTTTTAACGTTTATTTAGATAAAATTGCGTCTAAAATTTATAAATTCAAGGTTAATCTATGCAAGAAAATTTGTTTTTATTTACGGGTTGGATCGCTTCTTTTTTTACAGCTAACGACCATGTTATTCATGCGGTAAATTATGCGGGACATCTTGCTATTGTCGCTCTTATCGTAGTGCTTTTTGCTAAACTTGCTACAAAAAATATGCAGCTAGTGCCTCGCGGCTCTCAAAATTTGCTTGAGGCATATCTGGAGGGCGTCGTATCTATGGGTAAGGACGTGCTAGGTAGCGAAGCGCTGTCTAGAAAATATCTGCCGCTAGTCGCCACTATCGGTTTGATCGTATTCGTGAGTAACATAATAGGCATAATACCTGGATTTGAGGCTCCGACTTCGAGCCTAAATTTGACCCTTACTTTGGCGCTCGTTGTTTTTATATTTTACAACTTTGAGGGTATTAGACAAAACGGCATCATTAAGTATTTTGCGCACTTTATGGGACCGAACAAATGGCTAGCTCCGATAATGTTTATCGTTGAGGTAGTTTCGCATCTATCTCGCGTAGTATCGCTTTCTTTCAGGCTTTTTGGCAACATCAAGGGTGATGATTTGTTTCTTTTGGTCGTGCTTGCGCTAGCTCCTTGGGTAGCTCCGCTTCCTGCGTTTGTTTTGCTTACATTTATGGCGTGCTTGCAGACATTTATCTTTATGATTCTTACTTACGTGTATCTTGCCGGCGCAATTTTGATCAGCCACGAGGAACACTAAAATTTAAATTTACGCGTCCGCTAGCTAAAATACGCTAAAAACCGGCGGACGCAACCCTTTCTTTTTATCTAACTTAAATAAAAATCCTGCTAAAATAAGCCCTAAATTTTAAATAAAAGGCAAATTATGTTTGAAGTCGTTATCGGGCTAGAGGTTCATACTCAGCTTAATACAAAAACCAAGATTTTCTGCTCTTGCTCCACGAGCTTCGGCGATGAGGCAAATACTCACGTTTGTCCGACCTGTCTGGCGCTACCGGGTGCTTTACCGGTATTAAATAAAGAAGCCGTAAGAAAGGCGATAAGCTTTGGCGCGGCGGTAAATGCAACCATAAATAAACGCTCGGTTTTTAACCGTAAAAACTACTTTTATCCGGACCTTCCAAAGGCTTATCAAATTTCGCAGTTTGAGATACCGATAGTAGAAAAAGGCGAGCTTTTTATCGACGTAAACGGCGAGAAAAAGCGCATCGGCATCACTCGTGCGCACCTTGAAGAAGACGCGGGCAAAAATATCCACGAGAGCGGACAGAGTCTAGTTGATCTAAACCGCGCCGGCACGCCTCTGCTTGAGATCGTGAGCGAGCCTGATCTGCGTAGCTCCGACGAGGCGGTCGCGTACCTAAAAAAACTGCACTCGATTTTAAGATTTTTAAATATCAGTGACGCTAATATGCAAGAGGGAAGCTTTCGCTGCGACGCTAATGTCAGCATCCGACCAAAAGGCGACAGTAAGCTTTACACGCGCGTCGAGATTAAAAATTTAAACTCGTTTAGATTTATCCAAAAGGCGATTGATTACGAGGTCGAGCGTCAGAGCGCAGCGTGGGAAGACGGCAAATACGATGAGGAGGTTTATCAAGAGACTCGCCTTTTTGATACCGTAAATTTGGTCACTCGCTCGATGCGAGGCAAGGAAGATAGCGCCGAGTATAGATATTTCCCAGATCCCGACCTGCTACCAGTCGAGATCCCCGAGGAGATGTACAACGAAGCGATCAAGATCCCCGAGCTTGCCGAGCAAAAGGTTGCTAGATACGAGCGCGAGCTTGGCGTCAAAGAGGACGATGCCGTAGTTTTAACTAGCAGCGTGGAGACGGCGAAGTATTTCGAGGAGCTCGTAGAGGCTAAAATATCGCCGAAACTAGCCGTAACTTGGCTCATCGTCGAGCTTTTGGGTCGTCTAAAAAACGGCGCCACGATCGAGTCGTCGCCCGTAAATTCAGCTAAGATGATTGAGCTCTTACGCCGCATCGAAGACGGCACGATAAGCGCCAAGGCGGCAAAAGAGGTGCTTGACCACCTCATGGAAAACGATGAGAGCGTAGACGCCGTTATCGAAAAATTGGGATTAAAGCAGGTCAGCGACGACTCGGCCATCATAGCGATAATAGATCAAATTTTAAGCGCGAACGCCGACAAGGTTGCCGAGTATAAAAGCGGCAAGGACAAGCTTTTTGGATTTTTCGTCGGACAAACGATGAAGGAAGGCAAAGGCGCGTTTAATCCCGCAAAAGTAAATGAGCTTTTGAAGACTAAGTTAGGATAAATTTGGTTCTATTTCGTCATTTCGGCGCTTAAATTTTGTTTTTTCCGACGTGACCGTTTTGCACCAAATTTGACCTAAACAAGCTTTCAGAATTAAATTTTGCTTATTTTTGGTTAAATTTATAGGTTTTGCAGGAGCCAGAAAGGTTAAATCTGACAAAAACGGATCAAATTTGTCCCTCAAATTTATCCTTGCGCGGTTTTAAAACCCAAGTACGGCGCCGCAAAGCTGCCTGAGTCGATAAAAATGCAAATATTAAGTGCGTTTTATTTTGCATAAAATCGGCACCGACAAAATTTGAACTTTTAAACCGAGTTTAAATTTCACAAGCTTTGCAAGACAGCTAGCGGCGTGAATAAATAGGGTAAATTTGCTTTGCGATAGTTTTAAATTTTGACTTTCTTTAACGTCGGTAGCGATAAATTTAAAACGTTTTCGGCGAGCATGGGATTAATTTTTACAAAAAGTTAGCGATAAATTTCGCTAAAAGCGAAGTAAGCCGAGCAAATTTAGCTAAAATAAACGTAAATCACAAAAAAGAGAAAAAATGAAAATAGCCATCATCGGAGCAGGGAAGTGGGGTAGCGCGCTTTTCCATGCGCTTTCGCAAAAAAACGACTGCGTTATCAGCTCGCGCAGACAGCTTGAGGGTGCGCATTTTGTCGGCCTAGAGGAGGCGCTAAAGTGCGATCTGCTCGTCGTTGCCATACCTTCGCAGTCCGTTAGCGGCTGGCTAAAAGAGTATTTTAAAAACTTCGGGCAGAAAATTTTAGTCGCCTCAAAAGGCATCGAAACCTCGAGCCTTCGTTTTTTAGACGAGATTTACGAACAGCACGTAGATGCGGCAAATTTGGCCTTTTTATCGGGCCCGAGTTTTGCTAAAGAGATACAAAACGACCTTCCGTGCGCGCTAGTGGTAAATTCTAAAAACGACCCCCTTGCGCGCGAGATTTCAGGACTTTTCCCGCAAAATATCAAAGCCTACGCCAGTAGCGACGTTATCGGTGCCGAGATCGCGGGCGCTTATAAAAACGTCATCGCTATCGCGGGCGGTATCTGCGACGGACTCGGGCTTGGCAACAGCGCTAGAGCTAGCCTCATCTCGCGCGGACTTGTCGAGATGGCGAGATTTGGCGAGTATTTCGGCGCGCAGCAGCAGACCTTTTTGGGGCTTAGCGGGGCGGGCGATCTTTTTCTCACGGCTTCATCGGTACTCTCGCGCAACTACCGCGTAGGTCTAGGGCTTGCTAAAAACGAGAGCCTAAATAAAATCCTAAACGATCTAGGCGAGGTCGCAGAGGGCGTAGATACCTCCTATGCGATAGAAAAGATTGCCGCCGGCAAGGGCATCTATACGCCGATAGTAAATGAGGTCGCGGCGATGCTGCGCGGCAAAGACGTGCAGGAGAGCTTAAAAGATCTGCTTAGCAAAAAGTAAGATTTAGGCTTACTCGTTTTTCGTTAAAATCCGGGATGCAGTTTTTGGCGTTTGCATCTATGACGGAGGCGGCGCAAAGAGTGCGGGCATGTAAAACGTGCTTAGCGGTAAATGAAGTTTTAGAACTTTTTTGGCGGCAGCATGCCGCATTGCCCGTTAGTTTGCGATATCTACGGTGCAAAATCCGTATAAAAGCTACATTAGATAAATAAAATTTCGTTGCTAAATTTAAAAATTACTTGTCGTTAGCGGTAAATTTAAAAATAATCCGTTTGCTAAGCTTGAGTAAAAGCAAAATACGGCGCAAAAAATATACGCATAATCCACGGTAAATCTCAAAGCAAATTTAGAAAATCTTAAATTATTCGCCGTAAGAGAGGCATCTAAACTCATAAATTTAAAATTTAGCTTTGTAAAATTCGTCCTTGATATCGTCGCATCTGCCCTAAATATACGGCGCAGGTCATAGGAAGGCTTTAGGGCAGGCGGCTCGGTACTGGCAAATCTTGCTTATAAACTAGCAAATATAAGAGCTAAGACCAATGAATTTTAAATATATTTTACAAAAAGGTTTGCCGTAAAGACGGCAAAGCTAAACCGTTATAGAGCAAAAGCGCTGTAAAAACCGTACTACTTTGCCTAAATTTTGCGCGTTATCCATAAAAAATTAAAATTGCCGCAATCATTGCAAGCGCCGTAACGTTTTAAGAGCGCATAAGCAGTTCAAAATGGCCTGGCGCATATTTTTGGATGCGGCGATACGACGCGTTTAGAGCAAATTTAGTAGGCTACTTGCAAGAAGCTGTAGCCATTTTTTGGCTTTGGCCGCGTTATGGGGGGGCAGGATAATAAAGCCATTAGCTTTGACGCAAAGGAATCAAGCCAATAAAATCGCGCGGCTTAGCACAATTTGCCAAGCTTGCGTTTGAGCTTGCTAGGCTTGTCTAGTTTGCGATTAGGGGTTTTGGCTTAGCGATATTTGGAGCAAGAATCGGGAGAAATTACCGCGCCTTTGCCTTGGGGCAAACGGCAATCAAAAATACGGCAAAAACGTAGTGCTCTAGTTTAGCCGGCGGGTCTAAAACTAAGGCAAGTTTTAAGATAAGCCCAAATTTAGTGTTTGCGGCGGAAAAACTCGCGCCGAATTTAGCCAAATTTTAATCATTCAAATTTGCCGCTAAATTTAGGTCTTTGATACGTAAAGCTACGAGATAACCTCAAGCGTTCTAATGCCGTCTTCAAGCGTAGCGATATCGCTATTTTGGCCTTTTAACAAGCCGATAAAGGCATTTAGCTCGCTGCTTAGCGCTTCGCTTTTTTTTACGAAGCAGCTTTTTTGCGAAAAAGAGTTTGCGTCTAAATTTGCAAAAAATTTAAGCTCCTGCGAGATTAAATCCGCCTCGAAAACGCCGCCCTCGCAGACGACTTCGATGGTTCGCTTTTTAAACGGCGATAACCACGAAACTCTAGCGCAGGCCGTAGCGCCGTCGCTAAGCTCGAAGCTTAAATTTGCGCTATCCTCGCAGCTAGAGTGGATGCGGCGGGATTTTAGGATATGCGAGCTCAAAATCTCCTCGCCGCTAATAAATCTAATCAAATCTATATCGTGCACGGCAAGGTCGGCTAGCACGCCCACGTCGCCGATACGAGTCGGAAAAGGCGAAATCCTAGTCGTATGAATCTCGTAAATTCGCCTTTGGGCTAGTTCGTTTTTTAGTGCGCAGACTGCGGGGTTAAATCTCTCTACATGCCCGACTGCCGCTTTTATGCCTAGCTTTTTAGCCGCGTCTGCTATCTCGCGAGCTTGCGGAGCGGTAGAGGCTAGAGGCTTTTCTATGAGTAAATTTACGCCTTTTTGCGCGCATTTTATCGCGGCGTCTTTGTGCGCGAAAGTGGGCGTCGCGATGACGGCGGCGTCCAAATCCTCGCTCTCTAGCATCTTATCTAAGTCGCCGTAATGCTTGCAGCAAAAATCCACGCCGGTAAAAGGATCGCACGCGGCGACTAGTTTTGCGTCCGCTACGTTTTGTAGGGCGCGGGTGTGATTTTTACCCATTACGCCAAGGCCGATAACGGCAAATTTAAGCATTATTGATAACCTCTATCACATAATCTTGCTCTTGCTCGCTCAAAAAAGCCGACATCGGCAGCGCCATGATGTCCTCGCTCACGCGCTCGCTAACGGCAAAATCGCCTTTTTTATAGCCAAGGTCCTTAAAGACCTCTTGCAAATGTAACGGCAGCGGGTAATAAACTCCCGTCGGCACGCCTTTTTGCGCGCAGATTTCTAGCATCCTAGCTCTATCTTTTACGCGGATGCAGTACTGAGCCCAGACGCTCGTATTTCCGCGCTCTACAAAGGGCGTTACGACGTTTTTTAGGTTTTTGTTGTAGCGTGCGGCGACCTCTTGACGGCGCGCGATTTCGTCGTCGAAGTATTTTAGCTTCACGTTTAAAACGCCCGCTTGGATGGCGTCTAGCCTGCCGTTTATGCCGATAGCGCTATGGAAATACCGCTCTTTTGAGCCGTGATTTAGTAAAATTTTTATCTTTTGCGCCAGCTCGTCGTCGCTCGTAAATATCGCTCCGCCGTCGCCGTAGCAGCCAAGCGGTTTAGCGGGGAAAAACGAAGTCGTGGCTAGCTTTGAGAGGCTGCACGACCTTGCGCCCTCTTGCTTCGCGCCAAAGCTTTGCGCCGCGTCCTCGATGACGGTTAGGCCGTGCTTTGCGGCGATTTGGTTGATGCGTTTCATATTGGCGATTTGACCAAAAAGCGAGACGGGCATTATGGCTTTGGTTTTTGGCGTGATTGCGGCTTGGATTAGGTTTGGGTCGATGTTGTAGGTTTTTTCGTCGATATCGACGAACACGGGCTTAGCTCCCGTTAAAGCTATCATCTCGGCGGTAGCAAAAAAAGTAAAAGGAGACGTGATGACCTCGTCGCCGCGCCCGATACCAAGAGCTAGAAGTGAGACAAATATCGCGCTAGAGCCGTTGCTGCAGGCTATGGCGTGCTTTGCGCCGCTAAAGCGAGCTAAATTTTCCTCTAACAGCGCGACCTTTTGACCGCCGATATACGCGCTAGAATCTAGCGTCTGCGTGATTTGCTCGTCGATTTCGTTTTTGTATTTTCGGTATTGTCCTTGCAAATCTATAAAATTTATTTTCATTTATTTTCCTCGATTTAAGATTAAAAATTATACTACTAAATTTATTAAATTTATCAAAATACTCGTATTTTAGGGCTTTTTGGACTTAAATTTAAGCAAAAACCCGCAACAAAAACGGCTCTAAATCCCCTCGCTAGCCATCCCGGCCTCGATTAAAAACCTACTCGGCTGGTAGTTTAGTTTTTTGATTTTGTCGTATTTGGCGTAGCTTAAAATCAGTTCGTCGCGCGCCCTCGTGACCGCGACGTAAAAGAGCCGCCGCTCCTCCTCGAGCGAGCCGCCCATGCTCATGAGTTTGAGGTTCGGAAAGCGATTTTGCGCAAGATCGACTACGAAAACGAGGTCAAACTCAAGCCCCTTTGAGGCGTGTACGCTTAGTAGATTTACCCCTTCGCCGCTGCTCATCTCGCTGCTGCCCAGCGTGATAAAGTTATAAAATTTCTCCGCCTCCGAGTAGTTTTTGGCTAGTTCGCCAAGCACCTCTAGCTTGCCTGCGATACGCTCCAGAGCCTCTTTTTTTAGCGTTTCGTTTATGCTACCGTTTTTTTGCGTGGCGCGCTTGGTGGCTAGACTATCGGCGATGAGGGCGTAAATTTTGCTATTTTTTAGATCCTCTATCAGCGAGGTCGGGCGCGAGTGGCGTTTGGCGGCGCTTAAAAAGTTGTAAATTTCATACAAAAACTGCCCGCCGCTCTCGCTTAGTTTTTGCATTTTTAAAATCGGATGCGCGAAAAAATCCTCGCAAAAGTTAAATTTAGCAAAGCGAGACTTCTCTCCGACCTCGTCAAGCTCGTCAAAAAGCCCCAGCTGGTAGTTTTTGGTCTTTTTGGCAAAGGCCTCCACGCTATCGTCAGGCTGCAAAAATCCGCGCACGACGTCGCCGTGCCCGACCTTGCTTAGCACTTCAAAAATCTCCTTGCTAAGCGCAGCACCCACGCCTTTTGCGTATTCGCACACGTGGATAAAGGCCATGATGTCCTTTGGATTGATGAGAATGCCTAACAGATCCATCGCCGCGCGCACCTCGCGGCTCTCAAAAAAGCTCACGCCGCCCTTGCGCTTGGAGCCGATACCTAGCTCTCGCAGCGCGACTTCTAGGCCGTCGGCGCTTGAGTTGTTGCGAAAGATAATGGCGATGTTTTCTTGTTTATATTTTGAAACGGCGATGATCTGCGCGATGTTGGCGTATTGGTCGAAAAGCTCGCTATAAACCAGCAGCTTTGGCGAGGTAAATTTACCCTCGCGGCCGACGACTAGCTTTTTTTCGTAAAGGCGCGGGTTGTTTGCGATCACCTTGTTAGCAAGGGCTAGGATAGCGGAGCTGCTGCGGTAGTTGATGTTTAGCGCGTAAATTTTAGCGTCTGCGAAGCGGTCCTTGAACGAGCCGATGATCTCGATGTTTGCGCCGTTAAAGGCGTAAATGCTCTGATCAAAATCCCCGACGCAAAAAAGGCTTTTCGTCTCAAAAGCGCTGATTAGCGAGCCTTGCAGGGAGTTTGTGTCCTGATACTCATCGACTAAAATTTCCTCAAATTTTAGCGGCGCGCCTTTTCTTAGCTCGTTACGCATTTTGATAAGCAAGTCGTTAAAATCCGCGTAGCCGAATTTGCTCTTTTCCTCTTCAAATTCGCGCAAAACGTCCTCGTAAATCTCGGCATATACGCTTTGCTCGTCGCTTCGCTCTTTTAGCCATTCGCCAAACGTTTGCTTTAGGGCTAAATTTTGAAACAGCGAATACGCGTCGTAAAGATAGGCGCCCCCATAAGGCTTAACGTCGCTTAGGTGGTTAAATTTACGCCTCTCGACGAGCGATTTTAGCAGCGTTTTTAGCTCGCTAGGCTGCTTTAGCGTGACCGGTTTTTCTAGAAATTTAAGCAGCGAATAAGAAACCGAGTGAAAGGTGCCAGCCGTGATGCGCGAGGTGATTTTTTTATCAAAATGTCGGTTTAATCGCTCGATCATCTCGGCCGCGGCCTTGTTGGTGAAGGTTAGCAGTAGGATTTTTTCGGGCTTTACGCCTAAATTTAGCAGATGAGCGATGCGCGCGACGATGGTGCTGGTTTTGCCGGTGCCGGCACTTGCTATGACTAGATTGTGTCCTGCTGGAGCGGTTGCGGCGGCGTATTGTTCTTGATTTAGTTTTGAAAGGGGCATATTTTCCTCGCGTTTAAAAGGGTGGATTATACCCAAACGGGCTTAAATTTATAAAAACGCAAAAGCGGCGAGGGCTAAATTTATTAGCCCCGCGTTTTGCGGAGCGAGGCGAAAATTTAGCGGTTTTATTTTGGATTTAGTATTTGTTTTACTTCCTCGTCGCTTAGTTCGTAGCGGTAAAATTTAAGGTAAAATTTCTTTACTTCTTTTTCTAAATTTAACTCGCTAAAAATATCTGGATAAAATATTTTAGCTAGCCAAAGCGGTTGCAAGGCGCCCTCGGCGCTTCTAACCGACCACAGATAAACTCCGCTAGGCACGACGAAGACAGCGCCGTCTTTAACCGCTTTTAGTTGTTTAAACGCAGCATTATTTAGGATTTTTTCCTTGCCTTCGCGAGAATTCGTGATGATTACGTCGGGGTTAAAGATGATAACTTGCTCCTCGTTTATCGTCTTTGAAATCTTAAAATCCGTCTCGTTATCTTGGGAGCTTAAATTTATGCCGCCGGCGATTTTTATATACTCCGCGCCGATATCTTTGCTGCTGATCGTGCTAAAATTTCCTGAGTTAAAATTTAGAGCCAAAACCCGCTTTTTGTCCTTGATATTTTGAACTTTTTGGTTTACGTATTTTATATTTTCGTCAAAATACTCGTTAAATTCCTCCGCCTTTTTTACCGCATCGCCGCCTAAAATCTCGGCTATTTTGCTAACCGCGCCTTTTATCTCGCTAGCGTTGCTAAATTTATTTATATTTACGACCGCGATGCCGGCGGCTTCTAGTTGCGCTCTTTGATTTTCGTCAAATATCATGCCAACGGGCCCAAAAACTACCTGCGTGTTTGAGGCGATTATACTTTCGGCGCTGCTTGTTAGCGAGCCGCTTACGTTATTCATCGTTTTTATTTTAGGGAAAATTTTACTCATCATTTCAGGCAACCTGGCCGCGCCCGAGATGATTTTATCTTCGCCCGTTAGCATCGCGCTCATCTGCGTAAATGCCCCTATCATCGGCGTTACGCGCTCTACGTTATCAGGTATTTTTACCTCTTTGCCGCCGTCGTCTACTATGATACGCGCTTGTAAAAGACAAGCCGCAAGTATCAAAACCGTCAAAATTTTTTTCATTTTTTCTCCTTAAATGATGGGAACGCAGGAGTAGACGCTTCTGCCCTCGATCTCGTTTTTTACTATTCTTATATCCGCGCCGTAAGCGAGCCTTAAATTTTCATCCGTTATCGCTTCGCTCGCGCTGCCGTAGATGATGTTTTGATCTCTTTTTAAAAGAGCGACTTTGGCGTCTATATAAAAAGCATGCTCGGCAAAGTGCGAGGTCATGATGATTTTATGCCCGTTTGCCGCTAGCTCTTTTACGGCTTTTAGGATTTTTACTTGGTTTCCAAAGTCCAAATTTGAAGCGGGCTCGTCAAGCATCACGGCGCTTGCTTCTTGCGCTAAGGCCCTTGCTATTAGGACCATTTGCCTCTCGCCGCCGCTAATATCTGTGTAAATTTTATCCGCAAATTCGCTCATTGCTAGCATATCAAGCTTTTGCATGGCGATATTTACGTCCTTTGCGCTTGGATTTTCAAAAGCTCCGATATATGGCGAGCGTCCCATCAAAACGACGTCTAAAACCTTAAAAGCAAAGGGCGGGGTGTGAGCCTGAGGCACGTAGCTAACGATCTTTGCTCGCTCTTTATCGCTTAAAGCGAAAAAATCTCGCCCGTCTGCTAAAATTTCTCCGCCAAATGGCTTTAAAAATCCTAAAATCGTCTTAAAAACAGTCGTCTTGCCTACGCCGTTTGGTCCGAGCAAGCATAAAACTTCTCCGTCTTCTAACTCGGCGCTAAATTCTTTCACGACTAGCTTTTTGCCGTATCCGCAGCTTAAATTTTTTATCTTAAATTTCACAGCCAGCCCTTTTTGCTCTGATAAAGCAGGTAGATAAAAACGGGCGCGCCGATGAGCGAGGTGATGATGCCAAGGGGTATCTCGCTAGCCATCGCACACCTTGCTATCGTATCTACTACTAGTAAAAATAGCGCGCCTAATAGCATCGAAACGGGCAGCAAGACGTTAAAATTCGCTCCGACGATAGAGCGGGCGATGTGAGGCACGATGAGTCCGACCCAGCCCACTATACCGCAAAAAGCCACGCTAGAAGCCGTCAGCAAGGTAGAAGCGCAGATGATAATAAAGCTATAAAATTTGACGTTTACGCCCATGGCTTTAGCCTCTTCTTCGCCAAAGGCTAAGATATTTAGCCTAAATCTAAGCAAAAACAGAGGCACGGAGCAAAACGCCGTGACGCCTAGCATATAAAGGACGTTTTGATATCCTCCCGTGCGAGCTAGACTGCCCATAAGCCAAAATGTGATCTCGGGTAGCTTGTTTTCGCTATCTGCTAGAAATTTTAAAAGTGAGCTAAAAGCTCCAAAAAGCGAGGAAATGACGACGCCTGAAAGCACCATTATGATGACGTTTAGCTTGCCCCTGGCTATGAGTTGGCTTAAAAAAACCACCGCAAAGACGGCGGCTAGTCCAAAGCCAAAAGCCGTTAGCGAGACGTAAAATACCGGCAATGAAAGGATGATAGCTATGCTAGCTCCGACTGCCGCGCCGCTAGATACGCCTAGGATATCTGGCGATACCAAAGGATTTTTAAAAAGTCCCTGATAGACCGCGCCGGATGCGGAAAGGGCGGATCCTACAAGCACCGCAAAGGCGATACGAGGAAGCCTGATCTGCGTTATCACGGCGTAAATTTGCTCATCGCCAGCGCGCTGGCCTAAAATAGCGGCTTTTAGATACTCGAAAATTTGAGCGTAACTAATCTCGTAACGCCCGGCTCCAAGAGCCAAAAACATCGCTAGCAAAAGCATTAGGATTAAAAACGGTACTGTCTTTTTGTTACTCAAATTTATCCTTTGTCTCCCGCACGTCCCACCAGATGAGATAGCTCTTCGTCGCTCTTTTAAATTTATATCCGTCATTTGTTTTGGTAAGATATTTTTCTACGTTTCGTTTGTAAATTTCTTCTTTTTGGGGCGCTATCTCGCCGACGAATCTAAAATAAGAAAACGCCTCTTCAAGACTAGCGAAATCCTTTTCATAAACGGTATCTACTATCCTTAAATTCGGGTTTGCGCCCATATCGTAGACGATGTTAAAGATAAGGTTGTAGCTAAAATTTCTATCGTTTAAGCCGTGCTCTTCTTCGTTTTCTTTTATATCTTCTAAAAAGTCTTGCCAGAACGTTTTTAAGCTTGGATGATCCATTAAAAACGAGGTCATGACTACGTATTTTTTAGCGAATTTACAAAGCTTTTTTATATCAAAAAGCCCGAGCGAACGAGACGCGATAACGATATCGTGTTTTTGCAGGTCTTTTACCGCCTCTTCGTCGCTCCAGCTTTTTTGGATAAAATTTATATTATCTACGCCGGCTTGTTTTGCGTTTTGCCTAGCGTATTCAAGCATTTTTGCGAAAGGATCGAGCGCGCTTACGCTTTTTACCTTTTTAGCAAGCGGCACGCTAAGCCTTGCCGGACCGCAGCCTACGTCAAGCACGCTATCTTCTTTGCTAAGCGGCAAAAGCGAGAGTAAATTTAGCGTCGAGCCTGCTTCCATGCTAGTCATCTCGTTATACATATTTGCCACCGTATCCCAATCCACGCCGCTTTTTTGGCCGCCTTTTACTTTTTGTAAAGTAGAGGCAAAAGCTCTTTCAAAAATGGCTTGATAATTAACTAGTCCTTGCATTTTTTCTCCCTTAGTTACTTAAATTTGCTCTAAAAAAGAGCAAATTTAAACAGCTAAAGCCGAAATAAATTCGGCTTTTAAGACTTAAAATTTAACTTCGGCTGATAGCATAAACGTTCTGCTTTGTCCCAAAAATAAGCTAGCGCCCGTGCCGTTACTAGTTCCGTCGATATTTGACGGGAACATTCCGACCCAGTATCTTTTATCAAATACGTTATTTACGTTAAATCTTAGCGTAGTTTGCTTGCCTAGCCACTCTTTGGTCACGTAGCGGATGCCAAGATCGGTCGTAAAGTATGCAGGCACGGCATTTACGTTGCGCTGATCGGCGTAGCGTTTGCCCGTGTAGTGTAAATTTGCGCTTAGGGCTAGCTTGTTTGTATTTGGCACGACGTAGTCAAAGAGTAAATTTGACTGAACTTTGGGTTCGCCCACCACGATTTTGCCCTGCGCGTAGGCTTGTTTTGCCTTTTTTAGCTTCGGCTGTATTAGCGCGACGCCGCCCATTACGCTAAGATCGTTTGTTATCTTGCCTCCTGCGGTAAATTCTAGGCCTCTATTTACCTGCTCGCCTTGGATGCTATACTCGTTGTTGTCGCCTAGGTAGGCTATCGGGCGTTTTATCTCATAAAGTGCCGTAGATAGGTCGATATCCTCTATCCTAGCTTTTGCGCCGATTTCATATTGTTTGCTTCTAAACGGCTTTAAAACGACCGTTTCGCCGTATCTTGGATTGGTTCTTTCGTAAGTATAGCTTGAGCCTGCTTGCAAGCTGTCTGCATACGTTAAGTATAGGCTTATGTTTTCTACCGGGCGATAAATAAAGCTCGCCGCGTAGCTAGTGCCGCTCTCGTCGTACGTTTTTACGCCCGTTTGCTTGTTTTTGTTCTCAAAGTTGCTTCTAGCCGCGCTTAAAATGACGCTAAAGTAGTCGTTTAGCTTTATATCGTCGGCGATAGTTAGGTTTTTCATAGTGCCTTCACTGCTTTTATAAGCCCCGCTGCCTTTTGCTACGCTCGGATTTGAAAAAGTTTTTGGATTATATAAATTCGAGTTGCCCAAATTTGCCGTTGCGCCGCGAGTTCTAGCGCCATATATCGTCCAGATATAGCCGTTTGCCTGCACGCCGAAGTTATGCTCTACGCCAAACGTCTCAAACTCGGTCGTAGCTTTAGCAAACCAGCTTTGCACGTCAAACCTGCTTGCCGCGCCGTTTCCGCCGTTAGCCGCTACGGTGAAATCTCCGTTTGAGTTTGAAATGAAGTATCCGTGCCGTACATATCGCGGATGGCTTTTTGCCACTGATAGCCGCCCTCAAAATACCAACGCTCTGTCGGAGCGTATTTAAATTTAACGCTAGCGGTCGTAGTTTTTAGGTCGCTTCCTGCCCACTCTTGCTCTAGGCCCGCTTTCGTATTTTTTGTAGCGTCCGGTATAGCAAAGTTTAAAACGCCGTTTCTACCCGGCACCGAAAAGCCGCCGGGCATTCCTAGCATTTTGTGTTTGTAGTAGCTAAAATTCGTCTCTATGGTAAAATTTTCGGTTAGATAAAAATCAAGCCCTAGGCTAGCTAAATTTCTTCCGTAGTCGCTATTTTTAGCTTGTCTGGCGCCGCCTGATTTATAAAATACGCCGCGGTATCCGACGTATTGGAATTTATCCGAAGTATCCCAGCCTACGCCGAAATTCGACCTGCTCGTATAATCGGCCCAAAACGTGTTTGAAAACGGCACCGGGCGTTTTCTAGTGTAGTTAAAGATACCCGCCGGATCTTGTCCGCCGTAAAGCGAGCCTGCAAGGCCGTTTTGTATCTGAAGTCCTTCAAACATATACATAGGTATAGCCGTAGTAGAAGTAGCGTAAAATCCGTCCCAAAGCACGTTACCTACGACTGAGCCCTGAAAGCCGCGAGTTTGGGGACGACCGACCTCGACGCCGCCTCTTGCTTGAATTTGCGCCGAAGGGAAGTATTTTACCGCGTCCTCAAAACCGGCCACGCCTTGGTGGTTCATCGCCTCAATCGACATCGTATTTACCTGATAAGGCATATCAAGCACCTTTTTGCCCGCTAGCGGACCGCTGGCGACGCCTTTGTTTAGTATACCTTCGCTGATACCGCTCTCGCTGATGTTATCGCCGACGCTATTTACCTCGACGCCTTCTAGCTTGACGGTCTCGGCCGCGTTTGCTTGCGCCGCAAGTAGCGCTAAAACTGCACACGCGGCGACTGAAATTTTAACTTTCATTTATGCTCCTTTGTAAAGTGTTAAAATATTTATTTTTATATTTAAATCGTAGAATATTACAAATAATTAGCTTAATAGGCAATTATGCACGATATATTTTTCTAACTTAGGCAAATTTGCGTTTATCGTTTAGTTGCCTAAAATCATAGCAAGCGCTAAATTTTAGAATAAATAAAAAAATTAAAACGGATTTTTGAGAGCAAATTCGGGGCAAAAGCGTTTATGCGCTCGCCCCCTCTAAGTGCGGTTTAGTCGGTTTTATTTTCCTTTCGGATCTAAACCGTTTAAAATATAGTTAAATTCATCGTCGCTTAAATCGTAATGCAAAAACTCTTTATAAAATTTCTTCGTCTCCGCACGCAAATCTAAATCCTCAAAAATCTCGGGATGTAAGGTCTTAGCCGCCCATAAAATTTGCAATGCCCCTTCGGCGCCGTATCTATCCCAGCTAAAAACGCCGGTAGGATTTACGTAAACTTTTTTATTTTTGACGGCTTTGGTGCCTGCGTAGATAGGATTTTCGTATATTTTTTTCAAAATTTCGGGAGCTTTGGCTCTGCCTACGATGATGACGTCGGGATCTGCGTTAGGTATCTCTTCGGCATTTATTTCAAGCATATTTCCTGCTTTTTGAACCGCGTTTTGGCCGCCTGCTACCCTTATCCACTCGTCTATGATCGTATTTGCGCCGTCTACTTTAAATAAATTTTTACCGTCTGCTATGTGAAGTACTTTTGGTCTATCTGGCGTAGCGATCTTATCCGTTTTGCTTAGCACTTTTTTAAGGTTGCCGTCAAAATACTCGTTAAATTTCTCCGCGATCTTTGGCGCGTTGCCTCCTATGACCTCTGCCATTATAGATACGCTCTTTTTCATATCCGCATGATTGGTAAATGACGGATAAAGCACGGTAAAGCCGTTTTTGGTTAGCTCTTCTTTGTTCTTTTTATCGGCGGCTATGACGACGTCGGGACTTAGTTTGATTAGCTCTTCTACCTGTAAGTCTTTGCCGTTTACGCCGTTTGGGATGCTTGAAATCCTAGGATAAATATGCGCAAACCATTTGTTGTTTTTGATTAGATCGGTGGTTGCCACTATCTTGTCCGCGCCGCCTAGCATTAATATGATTTGATTGTTCGCATACCAAAGCGTAGCGATTTTTTCTACTTTTGCGGGAACTTTTACGACGTCGCCTGATGCGTCGGTTATATCTTTAAATCCAGCAGCGTTAAGGGTGAAAGCGGACAACAAAGCCGCTAGAAGGGTAAATATTTTTTTCATTTTTTCCTTTTTTATAAAATTTACTCGTTTTAAAGCATAAAACCAAAAACGCCTTATTTTGCCAGCGCTAAAATTTGAAGCCGAAATTTGCAAATTTGACTTCAAATTTGAGCATAGAAAATCAAGGCGAAGTATTTTTGCGTTTAGACGAGGCGATTTTAAATTTGGCGACGGGAGCTACCTTGTCGGTAGTGACCGAGCCGAATTTAAAAGCAACGAAGTATAAACCAAAAAGACGAGCCGCTAAATTTGCAAATCAACTAAAATTTAACCTCGGCGGACAGCATAAAAGTTCGACTCTCCCCCAGCGTCAGTCCGTTTGCCGATCCGAGCACTCCGCTAGCTCCTACGCCGCCCGCTCCGTCCGCGCTTGCAGGATACATTCCCGCCCAGTATTTTTTGTTAAATACGTTATTTACGTTAAACCTTAGCGTCGTTTGCTTGCCTAGCATCGCGCGGCTCGTGTATCGCACGCCAAGATCGGTCGTAAAAAAGCTAGGAATCGCGGCGGTGTTTAGATCGTCTACGTACATCTTGCTCGCGTAGTGGAAATTTGCGCTAAACGCGAGCTTTTGGGTGCCGGGCACCGCGTAGTCAAAGAGCATATTGGCATTTACTTTGGGCACGCCGTTTACGTATTTGCCCTCGGCCTCTTTTAGGCGCGGATTTTTAAATTTGGCGTCTATCAGCGTTACGCCGCCTAGCACGCTTAAATCGCTAGTTAGCTTGCCGCCGGCCATGAGTTCTAGGCCGTGATTTACCTGATCGCCTTGGACGCCGTAAACCCCGTTAGCCTGATAGGCGATCGGACGCGAAATTTTAAACAGCGCCGCGCTCATATCGGTTTCGCCCACGCGCGCTTTGGCGCCGATTTCGTATTGTTTAGAGCGGTAAGGCTTTAAAACCACGGCCGAACCGTCGGCGTTCGTGCCGCTGCCGCCTTGTTGCAAGCTATCTGCGTAAGTAAAGTATAAGCTTACGTCCTGCGCCGGATGATAAATTAGGCTGCCCGCCCAGCTAAGTCCGCTCTCGTTATATCTCGTAGTTATCGGCCTTAGAGTGGGCGGAGTGCCGCTTGCTACCGGTCGGCCGCGCTCTTTTATCCATGCGTTTGATAGGCTTAGCATGAGGCTAAATTGATCGTTTATCGTGATGTCGTCTAGCAAGGAGACGTTAAACATATCGGTCGTACTTAGCTTGTATAGATCAGAGCCGCGCTTTGCGTTTGAGCCGGCGTAAACCTTTGGATCGTATAAATTTCCGCCGCCTATCCAGGGCTGCGTAGAGACGTTTTTATAGCGATACTGCACGTATCGGTAGCCGTTTGCCTGCACGCTAAAATCGTGATTTAGCCCCCAAGTATCAAAGTCTGTGACCGCTTTTAGATAGCCGCTAGGCAGATCAAATCTATACGCCGCGGTCGCTCCGCCGCTATGGCGCGTGACGTAGTCGCCGTCTCTTTGATAGGTCACGCCCTGAAAGGTTCTACCGCGCGGTATGAGGTAGTTTACGACGCCGTGAGTGTGACGGTCGGCGCGCTGAAACTGCATGCCGCCCTCAAAATACCAATGCTCAAGCGGCGCGTATTTAAATTTCGCGCTTGCCGTCGTGGTTTTTAGAGTCATGCCGCCAAAACTCTGCCCCAAGCCCTTAGCCTTGCTATCCACGGCCTTTGGCACGTAAAGTCCGTTTGATAGCTTGCCGTTTGTTACTCCAAGGGCTAATTGCCCCGCAAAACCCGCGGTGTTGTGCTCGTAATAGCTAGCCGCCGTCTCGAATGTAAGCGCGTCGGTCGGATAAAACTCCAAAACCACGCTAGCTAGGCGGCGCTGATGATTGCTATCTTTTACCTGCTTTGCGCCGTCGCTACCGTAAAATACGGCTCGGTAGCCGAATTTATCAAATTTCATAGAGCTATCAAAGCCTAGGCCGAAATTTGCGCGGCTAGTGTAGTCCGCCCAAACGGTTTGCTGATTTTCGGTCGGGCGCTTTCTGGTGTAGCTAAAAATGCCGACCGGATTTTGCGCTCCGTAAAGCGAGCCCGCGATGCCGTTTTGCACCTGGAAACTCTCAAACATCGCCATAGGTATCGCAGTCGTAGAGATAGTGTAAAAGCCGTCCCAGAAGCTATTGCCCACGACGCTGCCCTCAAATCCGCGCGTCTGCGGGCGCCCGACCGTCGCGCCGCCTCGCATCTGAATTTGCGCGGACGGGAAAAATTTGACCGCCTCTTCGTAGCCGGTTACGCCTTGGTGGTTCATTATCTCCTTGCTTACGGTGTTGATTTGGTAGGGTAAATTTATGACCTTTTTGCCCGCTAGCATGCCTTGCTGGACGTTTTTTGTTAAAAATCCTTCGCTGATGCCGCTTTCGCTGATATTATCGCCGACGCTGTTTATCTCGACGCCGCCAAGCTCGACGTTTTGAACGCTATTTGCTTGATTTGCGCTTTTAGCGGCCGATGGCGTGCTAGCCTCGGCGGCGCTTGCCTGCGCGGAAAATACCGCTAAAACGGCGCACGCGGCAAGAGAAATTTTACCTTTCATTTATACTCCTTATTAAAATTTTATAAAAATATTTTATTTTATATTTTTATATTCGGAATATTATATTTTATTTGCTTAATACGCGTTTATAAACAATATAATTTTAAAATTTAGATAAATTTGTATTTATCTTTTAGCGGCGCATGCGACTAAAATTTAAATATAAAAATAAAATAGGACGAAAGCGGCGACGGCTAAATTTGAGCTTATGAATTAACTTATTTGTAAGCGGCGATTAAGTAAAATCACCGCTTAAATTTTACGAAAAGGACGGCGGTGCAAGTAGATAAGTGCATATTTTTTTCCTGCGTCGCGCTGATTGCGGTTAGCGCGGTGTTTTCGCTCTCCTTGCCGGTTTTTACGGTGCTTTACTTTAACTACGAGCCTTATCATTTTTTCGTTAGACAGCTAGCAGTCGGCGTCATAGGGATATTTTTGATGTGGGGCATTTCGCGCCTAGATCCCGATAAATCTTTGGTTTGGATAGGATTTTGCCTTTTTGGTTTTTGCGCTATAGCCATGGGCGCGATGCATGCCCTGCCTAGCTCGCTAGTTACCGATGCTGGCGGCGCTAAGCGCTGGATACGCTTGCCGGGATTTTCTCTAGCGCCTGTGGAGTTTTTTAAGATCGGCTTTGTTTATTTTCTAGCGTGGAGTTTTACGCGAAAGATTGACGGCACGAAAAAGAGCCTAAAGGAAGAATTCGGGCTTATCTTGCCCTATCTTTTTTTATTTTTGGTGGCTGTTTACCTCATCGCCATACTTCAAAACGACCTAGGCCAAGTCGTAGTTTTAGCTCTTACGCTTGCGGTGATGATGTTTTTTGCCGGTACCAGTTTTAGATTATTTGCCATCGGTATAGGGCTAGCGGTTATGCTGGCTAGTATCGCTATCGTCACGTCAGAACACAGGATAGCTCGTATAAAATCATGGTGGGGAACGATACAAAATATGGTCCTATCCATCTTACCCGACGGGATGGCTGCGGCATTGCGCGTTGAGGATACGGGCGAAGCGTATCAGATTTCGCACTCGCTAAATGCGATAAAGCACGGCGGATTTTTCGGCGAGGGGCTGGGCGCGGGCGTGTTTAAGCTGGGATTTTTGAGCGAGGTTCACACCGACTTCGTGCTAGCCGGTATCGCCGAGGAGATCGGGGTGCTTGGGATTTTTGTCATAACGGGAGTGATAGTATTTTTGCTTTATAGGATATTTCGCGTATCTGCTAAGGTAGAAAATAAAGTCTATCATCTTTTTACGTTAGGCGTGGGGCTTCTCATCTCATTTTCGTTTTTGATGAACTCCTACGGCATCACCTCTATCACGCCGATCAAAGGCATCGCCGTACCGTTTCTAAGCTACGGCGGAAGCTCCATTTTAGCGCTTTGCATCGGTATCGGTATGGTGCTGTCGGTTAGTAAAAAGGTCAAAGACTAGGTTTTAGCCTAAATTTAGCTTGGCGATAAAACGGGAGATTTGCCCACTTTGCCGGTAGGTTTTCTAGCTAGACTCGGCTTTTGGCTAGACGGTTTGTTTGCGGCTAAATTTAGCTGCAAAAGCGGCTTTTACCTCGGAAAATCTAGTAAATTTACGCGGCGTCCTAGCAAAAGATCTAAAACCTAGGCTTTAAAGAGCAAACTCGGATAGCGGGCAACCGTCCGGTTTTTAGATTGTAAACGCCTGCCGCATCTAGCGGGTCAGGCGAGTTTAAACGGGCGATTTGCGTTTAAATTTAGCCGAAACTGCGCCGCCTAAATCCGTCGCCGTATATTTACCGTGGCAAATCGCTGCTAGGCGGCAGTAAAATTTACGCTACTTTGGGGCGAAATTTAAACGGCCTTTGCGCCGATTTTACTTAAATTTATTAGGCAAAAAATGAAAAACGAAAACTTAAATTTAACCGTCGGCAATACGCGCAGTAGCGCCGTAGTGGTCTGCGGCGGCGGTACCGGCGGACATCTAGCCATCGCAAAAGCCCTAAACGAGGAGCTCGTAGCGCGGGGCGAGAGAACGATATTTATCGGGTCTAGCAGTGGGCAGGATAAGATGTGGTTTGAAAAAGACGCGAGCTTTAGCGAGAAAATTTTCTTACCGAGCGGCGGAGTGGTAAATAAAAAGGGATTGGGTAAATTTTCGGCATTATTAAATATTTTTAAACTAGCGTTTAAATGCCGTAAAATTTTTAAAGAACATGGCGTAAAAGCCGTGGTAAGCGTAGGCGGATATAGCGCTGCGCCTGCGGCATTTGCGGCGATCATCTCGCGAAAGCCGCTTTTTATCCACGAGCAAAACGCCGTGATCGGCAGTTTAAATAAGCTTTTAAAACCGTTTGCAAAGGGCTTTTTTAGCTCTTATTTTAAGCCTATTTTTAGTTATCCCGTCTCGCAAAGGTTTTTTGATACGGCTCGCATTAGGGAAAATTTAAAAACTATTATATTTCTAGGCGGTTCGCAAGGCGCGGCTGCTATAAATAATCTAGCGTTAAATTTGGCTCCAAACCTACGCCAAAAAGGTATAAAAATCATACATCAATGCGGTAAAAACTCGCTAGAAAGTCTGCGCGCCCAATACGATAAACTCGGCTTCATCGGCGATGAGCTAGAGCTTTTTGCTTTTGATCCTAAGATCGAGCTAAAGATGCGCGAGGCCGATATCGCCGTGAGCCGAGCGGGAGCCAGCACGCTGTGGGAACTCGCGGCAAACGCGCTGCCTAGCGTATTCGTGCCTTATCCGTACGCCGCAAACAACCATCAGGTTTATAACGCTAAATTTCTCGTGGATCAAAATTTAGCTAAATTTTGTTTTCAAAAAGGCGGAGAGATAGATGCTAGCGAGGCCTTAGGTCTAATAGAGAGCATGAATATAAATGCCGTCTCAAGCGCGCTTGGCGGACAAATAGTAAATGGCGGCGCACGAGAAATCATAAATGAAATATTAAAAAATATAAAATAAATCGGGACATAAAGCCTGAAATATAAACCAAGCGTCTAGGGCGGCTATGCTTAGGTTTGATGCGCAAAACGGTGCAAATACGGTAAAAGTCTAAATCCGTAGCTTGGCGGATCAAAAACGACCGTACCGATTAGCGCGGCGACATAGCTTTACCGCCCGGTTTCGTCGGGTCAAGGCTTGGCTAGCAAGACGCTAAAATCCGGACTAAACAAAATGAGCCTGCCGGACAAGCAAGAAGCCCTAAAACCTCGCAAATACGGTAAAAATCTGTGATAAATCTAAATTTGCGGCTTGTAGCGCGCCCAAAGTATCCTTATAGCTAGAAGCGCGATTCGGTTTTTTCTCGCGGAAAATTTTAAGCAAATACGTAAAACGTAATCTTAGGCGCTATCAAAACCTGCTTTTGTGAGTCAGCAAATTTCTAAAAATGGCGAGGCTGACGGTGACTTACCTTAGCGGCGGCAAGACGGCGCTTGCTCAGTCTGCGTTTTTGCCTGTTTTTACTAGCGGCGACGCCTTTGCATAGCTTATCTTGCCATCTGCAAATGTGGTAAATTTACGCTTTATTTAGGCGCTATTTTGAGCGCGGGCATAGTTTGGTAAAACGGCCTAGAATTAGCCGTTTAGGCTCATATGAGCCTGTAAAATCGGCGCTAGTAGAGCGCGGCTAAGGTGTTTTGAATCACGGTAAGGGCGGTAAAATTTCACGTTTGCGCTAATAGGCAAAGGCATAACTTAACGCATAGTCTTAGGTCTTTCTTGCGCTTTGATTTTACGGACTCATAAAACGCCTTTTATGCCTGTTTTTTACCGCAATAGATGGCAAAGGCGTTTGAGAAATTTACGCGTAAATCGTGCGTCGCGGCGTTTTACATATTTATTAAAACTCATAAAGTCCGCAAAATGGGTTGCAACGCCTAAATCAATCCTCGCTGAAGTTTATGCACTAGCTCGTCGTAGCCGATATCCGCATCGGCTAAAATTTGCCCCAGCAGCTTGCCTGAAGCCTCCATGCCGCCGCTTTTTTCGGCCTCAAGCAGCTGCTTATATACGCTCTCGATAAATTTGACGCCCTTTGGGTTTGGTTTGCGGCGAACGGAGTAGTAGCCGATGATCTCGCCGTTAGCGTCTAGCGAAGCCGTAATGTTAGCAAATACCCAGTAAAATCCGCCGTCAAAGCTCTTGTTCTTAACGAATGCAAAGATTTCATGCTTTGCCTTGATACGCTCCCACAGCAGCTTAAACACGATGCGCGGCATATCGGGGTGCCTGATGATGTTGTGCGGCTTGTGTAAAAGCTGCTCTTGCGTAGCGCCGACGATCTTTAAAAACGGCTGATTGCAGTAGGTTATTCTGCCCTTTAGATCGGTTTTTGATACGATAAAATCTTCTTCTTTTACGAAATATTCTTTACTCTCGTTCACTTTATACCTTAAATTTTTTGGCAATTATAACCAAATATTACGCAAATGTAGCTTACTAGCCTTTTCAAATTTAGCATTCGGCGAGCATGACAAGCGTCTTTTAGGTCAAATTTGACGCCGTAAATTTAAGGGTAGGGCGAGCGGATTTTACTATGTAGATTGGAGTGATATCTTAAAAACTCGGCGGCAAATTTAACTCCGCCGCCGAACCGAAATAAAATTTAAGCCCAAAAAGGCTTAAATTTAGATCGCTTTTAGCAAGACTTTAGTTAGTTTTTTGCTAAATGCCGATGGATCGTCTATCGAGACGCCTTCGTTTAGCTTGGCCATATCTAAAAGCAGCTCCGCCGCGTCATAAATCATCGCCTCGTTTTGAGATAGCTTTTCAAAGAGTTCGTGCTTTGGATTTATCTCCAGTATCGGCAAAATTTTACCCGCACTATGCCCCATCTGCTTTAGCATCATCTGCGTAGCGTAGTCGGGATCGTTTTTATCGTAAACTATGACGGCGGCACTTTCGCTTAAGCGCGAGCTTAGCTTCACGTCCTTGACTTCGTCTTTTAGTATCTCTTTCATCTTAGCTAGCAGCGCGGCGAATTTACCCTCGTCGGCTTCGTCTTTTTCAGGCTTGATCTCGGCGTCGATATCGGTGTGATTTACCGCTTTTATCGGCGTTTTGTCGTAGTCTTGGACCATCGGCATGACGATAGAGTCTATCTCCTCGTCCATGATGAGCACTTCTATGCCTTCAGCCTTAAAGCTCTCCAAAAGCGGCGAATTTCTTAGCATCGTTTCGTTGTTTCCGCTGATGTAGTAGATAGATTTTTGACCTTCTTTCATCGCGTCTTTGTACTCTTTTAGGCTGACTAGCCCCTCGCGTTTGCTTGATTTAAAGAGGCAAAGGTCTAAAATTTGCTCCTTTTCGCTGCTAAATCCGTAAAGCCCCTCTTTGATCACCTTGCCGAATATTTTATAAAATTTGATGTATTTTTCCCTATCTTTTTCTTTTAGCTTGGCTAGTTCGCCCAGGATTTTCTTGACGCTTTGCTCTTTTACGCTGCGCATTATGCTGTTTTCTTGTAGGATTTCGCGGCTGACGTTTAGCGGCAGGTCCTCAACGTCGATGATACCGCGGACGAATCTAAGATAAGGCGGTAGCATCTCTTTGGCGTCGTCGCTGATAAATACGCTTTTGACGTAGAGTTTCACACCGCTTTGATAATCCACGCGAAATAGATCAAACGGCTCTGACGCCGGCACGAAAAATAGGGTAGTGTACTCGATCTTGCCCTCGGCTTTGGTGTGCACGCAAAGCAGCGGATCTTCGCTATCGTGCGAGATTTGCTTATAAAAGTCGTTGTAGTCGGCGTCCTTTAGCGCGCTTTTACTCATTTTCCAAAGCGCGGAGGCTTTATTTATCTGCACGTTTTTGGTCTCGTACGAGCCCTCTTTTTCGCCCTCTTTAGGCGGCACGTACTCTTCTTTATCCGCAAATATCGGATACGGGATGTGGTTGGAGTATTTTTTGACGATGTTTTCTATGCGGTAGGACTCGGCAAACTCGCCATCTTTTAGATAAAGCGTGATCGAGGTGCCGTGGCTATCTTTTTGCGCGGGCGAGATTTCGTAGGTTTTCGCATCCGAACTCCACATGAAGGCCTCGTCGCCAAGCGCCTTTTTGCTCACGACTTCGATCTTATCCGCAACCATAAATGCCGAATAAAACCCGACGCCAAACTGTCCGATGAGTGCGCTATCTTTTTTAGCTTGGCCGCTTAGCTTGTCCAAAAAGCCCTTCGTGCCGCTTCTAGCGATGGTGCCGAGGTTGTTTATCAGTTCCTCTTTATCCATGCCGATGCCGTTATCGCTGATAGTTAGCGTCTTTTTTTCTTTATCTATTTTGATATCGATTCGCGGGGAGTAGCTTAGACTTTTGTATGCGTCGTCCGTGAGGCATAGGTAGTTTAGCTTATCTAGCGCATCGCTTGAGTTTGAGATGAGCTCGCGCAAAAATATCTCTTTGTTTGAGTAAAGCGAGTGTATCATCAAATTTAACAGCTCGTTTACCTCGGTTTGAAATTCAAATTTTTCGCTCATTTTTCGTCCTTTGTTTTAAATTTTTTGGCAGATTATAGCACAAAGTGCTAAGAATATCTTTAAACTTGATACGATTACTATCAACTTACCTAAATCATTGTCCTAAATTTAGTTATAAAGACGGCATAAATACGAAAGCTGAATTTAAATTTGGAACGATAGTTGCTAAATCGCTTACGAATAGACAAAACGGCTTTGCCGCCATAAGCGCTTAGATTTTTTGAGTAGCAAATGCGGTAAAATAAGACGGATTTGGACGCGCGAGGCTAAAATTTACATAAGCTAGGCGCACAGCTTGCCAAGCTAAATTTAGCAAGCCTATCCAAAGACGCTTACCGAACAAACAGACTAATAAGGAAAAGTAAATGAATAACGGCTACTACCAAGCAACCGGCGCCATGGTTACGCAGTTTAACCGCCTGGACGTCATCGCAAACAATCTTGCCAACATAAACACCATCGGCTTTAAGCGCGACGACGTCGTAGTGGGGGATTTTGAGAGGATTTTTAAAGAGTACCGCGACGAGTTGCCGATAGAAAATCACACGAAAGACGCGGCGAAATTTCTAAACAGAACTATCGACAGGGTGCCGCAAATTTCGGAACAATACGTGGATTTTAGTCAGGGCGGGCTTAAATTTTCAAACAACGACCTTGACTTTGCGATGAAGCGAGAGGATCTGTTTTTCCTAGTCGAGGTGAAGCCCGGCGACGTGCGCCTAACTAAAAACGGCTCGTTTAATCTCGACGAGGACGGATTTTTGGTAACTAAAGAGGGTTATAAGGTGCTACCGAGCGATTATTTTACGAATAATTTTCAAGGCATTCAAATCCCGCAGGGCGAGCGCTTTTCCGCCGATAAAAACGGCAATCTCTACTCAAACGAGGAGTCGCTAGCTAGACTTTATATCGCGCAGCCAAAAGAGATACGTAATCTAACCAAAGAGGGCGATAATCTCTACGTTTTGCCGAATTTAAAGGAGCTTGAAGACGTGGGCGGCGAGATAGACGCGGTCGCGTGGAAATACACCCAAATATCTAACGTAAACGCCGTAACCGAGATGGTCGGACTCATCGAGGCGCAACGCTTTGTCGAGATGTATCAAAAGGTGATGACGTCGCATATGGATGATCTTAATCAGGAAGCTATAAGTAAGCTTGCCAATACGAAAGTCTAATAAGCTGCGTCTTTTTAGTGCTTTTTAATGAGTTTGGTTTTTGCTTCTTCGGCAACCTTCATGGTTAGCCTCAGTCGCAAAAACTGCAACAGCATTAAAAATCATCTAAAAATACTTTGCTTATTATAGCTATGTTAAATTTGCTTTTTTGCTTACGATCGCAGGTGCTTCAACTCTAATTTTCCCTCAAAATTTTATTTTAAAATACTTCCGCAAAAATATTTTCAGTTTTTCCCAAATTTGCAAAAATTTGGAACGCCTTTTGCTAAATACCCAAGAAATGCGAGAAATCGCGCCGAATTTGTAAAATTTGGACGTTCGCCAGACATAAAACAGTCGGCGACGGTTTTATGCAAAAGCGTAAAATTTAAGACTGCAAATTTGGAATATATTTTGCAATGGTAAAAAGCGATGAGCCGTTTATTGGATACATAAAGATAAGTGGCAGTAGCTTGAGATGGAGACTAGGCGGTTTTTTGCGAGGCGAGGGTGCGTATATGCGATACGTAACCGAAGCCGAGGAAAAACCAACGAAGTATACGCTCAAGATACAACGCGCTAAGAAAGGAAAACACGAAAAATGATGAGGTCTATTTATTCTGCCGCCACCGGCATGATCGCCCAACAAACCCAGATCGACGTTACGTCGCACAACATCGCAAACGTAAACACCATCGGCTACAAGAAAAACCGCGCCGAGTTTGCCGATCTGATGTATCAGGTCATGGAGTATGCGGGTACGGCAACCAGCGCCACGACGAAAAGTCCAACGGGTATCGAGGTGGGTCTAGGCGCGCGTCCGACGGCGATAACGAAGATATTTTCGCAAGGGTATTTTAAAGAAACGAGTAACAACCTCGATATGGTTATCGCGGGTAACGGCTTTTTCCAAGTGCAGCTTCCAGACGGTACGACGGCGTATACTAGAAACGGCGCCTTTAAGCTAGATAGCGAGGGCACGATCGTAAACTCCGACGGATACGTGCTCCAGCCGCAGATGACCATCCCGGCTGATGCCACGCAGGTTTCAGTCGGTACCGACGGCACAGTCTCCGTGCTGCAGCCGGGCAATACCGAGATGACGCAGGTAGGCCGCATCGAACTAGCAAATTTTATCAACCCGGCAGGCCTGCACTCTATGGGCGACAACCTCTATCTGCCGACTGGCTCTAGCGGCGAGGTCGTAGTCGGTACGGCGGGTCAGGACGGTCTGGGTACGATCAGGCAGGGATTTGTAGAGATGAGTAACGTCCAGCTCGTCGAGGAGATGACCGACCTCATCACTGGCCAGCGCGCGTACGAAGCAAACTCAAAGGCGATCACGACGAGCGACGATATGCTCTCGATCGTAAATAGTCTAAAGAGATAGCCTAAAATAGGCTAAATTTGACGCCGCCCGGTCTTTCAAATTTGCAAATTTAGACTGGGCGGCTTTTTAAATTTACGGTGAAAAACGGCTAAAATTTATCTCAAATTTAGCCGTTTTATGGCGATTCTTGCTTACAACTATTGATTTTTGGTTATGGTAATCAAGCATTTAAATCTAAGCTAAACACCAAGCACGGACGGCTTAAATTTGATCATTTGGCGATTATGCTAAAATCTGCTTATCGTCAGCCATTCTTTCAAAATTTGCTCAAATCCCCGGCCTTTATCCGATTTTTTTAAAATTTTAGCTATCATCGCGCTTTTATTAAGGAAAAAATTTGCATTTTAGTTACGTTTTTAAGCTTAGCGTTCCGATATTTATGGGCTATTTCCCCCTCGGCGTCGCCTTTGGGATACTGGCTAAAAGCATGGGCGTTAGCGCTTTTATCGCCGTAGCTCTTAGCACTCTTGCCTACGGCGGCGCGGCACAGTTTATGATGCTCTCGCTTTTTAGCGCGGGCACGGGGCTAGTTGAGGTTTTTATCGTGAGCTATCTAGTAAATTTACGCCACACTTTTTACGGGCTGGCGCTTTTAAAAGAGTACAAAGACCTAAAATACCGCCTTTTAAATATCGCGACTCTCACGGACGAAACCTTTGCGATATTTAAGGCGCTTAAAATCGCGGACGCGGAGGAGCGCAGCTATGTTTTTACGCGGTTAAATTTGCTCTCGTGGTTTTACTGGGCGGCTGGAACGGCGGTCGGATGCCTAGCCGGCGGGCTGATAAATGTCGATACAAGCGGACTTGAGTTTAGCTTAACCGCGCTTTTTATCGTGATAGTGATGGAGATGTTTAAAAACGATAAAAACTATAAGGTGCTGGGCGCGGCGTGCTTGTTCGGAGTCGCCGGCGTAGCGCTCATGCCGGCTAAAGCGATGCTGGTAGGCTCGATGGCGCTTTGCTTTATTTTTATTTTAGTTTTTAAGGATAAGCTTTGATAAGCGTGAATTCTAGCGAGTGGGCGATATTCGCCGCCGTGTTATTAAGCGCGTTTGCGACCTTTTTGACGCGCGCCGCGCCGTTTTACGTCATCAAAAACTATAAGCCTAGCCCGTGGCTTAGCGCCGTGGAGCGACACATGGGACTAATGATAATGGTTATCTTGGTGTGCTACGGACTAAGAGACGTTAAATTTGACGTTTATCCGTACGGACTAAACGAAGCGCTAGCCGTTTTTAGCGCGGTTTTGATTTATCTGAAATTTAAAAATACCTTGCTTAGTATCGCGGCTTCGACGGGCATTTATATGGCGCTAATCAGGCTTATGGCTTAAACGGAGGTTTTATGAAAAGAGTTACTATACTAGCAGTGGGCGGCACAGTAGCAGGAAGCGGCCCCGGATCACTTGATGCGAGCTATACCTCAGGAACCGTTACGGTGGATAAACTGATCGTCGCGGTGCCTGAAATCAACAAAATAGCAACCATAAAAGGCGAGCAGATCTCAAACATCGGCTCGCAGGAGATGAACAACGAAGTTTGGCTAAAGCTAGCAAACAGAGTAAACGAGCTGCTAACTAGCGACGAGGCCGACGGCGTCGTCATCACGCACGGAACCGATACTATGGAGGAGACGGCGTATTTTTTAAATTTAGTCGTCAAAAGCGACAAACCGATAGTGTTTACGGGCGCGATGAGAAATAGCGGCTCGCTAAGCGCGGACGGCCCGCTAAATATCTATAACGCCCTAAGCGTCGCGATAAGCAAAGAAGCTGCAGGCAAGGGCGTAGTAGTCGTGATGAACGACGAGATCCACGCGGCGCGCGAAGTAACTAAAAGCGATACGACGGCGGTAGATACCTTTAAATCTCCAAACAGCGGCAAGATCGGCTCGGCGTATTACGGCAACGTTAAATTTTATATGAATCCGCTTCGCAAACATACGCTAAATTCGGCATTTGATATCGCAAAGATCAAAGAGCTGCCAAGAGTAGATATCATTTATAGCCACGCAAACGACAACCCGGACTTTATAAATTTAGCCGTCAAAAACGGAGCCAAAGGCATCGTAAATGCCGGCATGGGTAACGGAAATCCATTCCCAAGCGCGCTTGAGGCTCTAGGCGAAGCCGTTAAAAGCGGCGTAACGGTCGTGCGAGGCTCGCGCGTAAGCAGCGGCGAGTCCACGCTAAACGGCGAGGTAGACGACGGCAAATACGGATTTTTAACAAGCGATAATCTAAACGCGCAAAAAGCCAGAGTGCTTTTGATGCTTGCGCTTACGCAGACTACGGATAAGGCTAAGATCCAGGAACTTTTCCTGACTCACTAAATGCGCGGCGTCTCGCGATATTTGCGTTTTTTCTATTTTTTATTACGGCGGATTTGCTAAATTTATGGTTCGCCGTCTCTTTCATAAATTTCCTTTTTCGGCGGCTTTTGTTGCGACGAGTTTATCTTAAATTTGCGTTTAAAATTTACGCGCTAAACGGCGATTTTCAGGCGTAAATTTTAGCTTTCGTTGAGTATAATTGACTATTTTAACTTAAGGAGCTAAAATGGGAATGAGCGCGCACTACTACGCCTATGCGCAGGGTGATATCGAGGCGATCAAAAACGGCGGCGACGGCGAGACGCTGGACGAATACGACCTAGATAAAATGTGGGACGCGATGCATAAAACGCTAACGGGCAAAAATATGTTTGAAGCGATGAGCGCGGGTGAGATTTTCGCGACGCCAAATCCGCTGAGCTGGGCGATATTTGGACGCGGAATGGCGGGTGAGGAGGGGAGCGAGGCGGTATCTTACGTGGATGCGGATGACGTAAAAGCCGTAGCTAAAGCGATGCAGAGCACCGACATCGGCGCGCTTTTAGCAAACATAAATTTTACGGACTTCGGCGAGGCGGGCACATACCCCGAGATATGGGAGTACGAGAGTGAATTTGAGGATATCAAAGCCGAGCTAAAAGAGCATTTTAACGGGCTTTTAAGCTTTTATCAAAATGCCGCCGACAAAGGTCTTGGCGTGCTGATCGTAATAGCTTAGATTTTAAATTTTACCGCCAAACCCGCTAAACGGTCGGTTGGCTTTGGAACTGTTTTGCGGGGTAAATTTAAACCCGCGTATATAAACTTAAATTTGCGGGTTTAGAGATTTGCTTGCTAAATTTACTCTCTGCGCTCCAAAAAAACGCAAGCAAAAGCCGCCGCAAAGCCAGGTAAATTTCCCGTCCGCGCATAAAAAGCAAATTTTGCCCCTCGGCCTTGCATCGTCGCTCGCTATGCGACCAACTTGACGGTATTTAGATGATTTTAAAGGATAAAAATGAAAATTTTAAAGGCTATTTTAGCGGCGGCATCGGCGGTTTGCTATCTAAACTCGGCCGTTTTACCCGAAAGCGACTGGAGCAAAAAGGATCTAAAAGGCGAGGTCAAAAGCATGACGGCTACGGAGTACGAATACTCCATAGACGGCTCGGGCGCGCTAGAAAATACGCGCGTAAAGCGGACGGAGTTTAACGAAAACGGCTATATACTGCAAGAAACCGAGCATATAAACGGCGTGCCAAACAGCTCGGTTTTGTTTGAATACGGCAAAGACGGGCTAATACGCAAAAAATACCAAGATAGCGCCGTTTATCTCTACGAATACGAATTTGACGGCGAAAATTTAGTCGCAACGGCCAAAGAACAGCATGTGGAGGATAAATTTTACCCCCGCACGGAGAAAATTACCTACGGCAAGGACGGCAAAATGATCGCTAGGGCGGCGTATTCGGGCGGGACGCTAGTGACGGACGATAGCTACGTCTACGACGAAAAGGGCGTTTTAGCGCGGATAGAAAATAATCTGGAGCCGCGCCACGGCATAGAGATAAGCTTCGAGCGCAAGCCAAACGGCGAATATGAAAAAATCACGCAAGCCCCGGGCTCAAAATGGATTTATTACTACGCCGCAAACGGCGACGAAATGGAGTATACGTCGGTAAATTACTTCGGCTCGCAGGCAAAAATCTGGCAAATCTTGCAGTTTAAAGACATAAGCAGGGACGAGCGGGGAAATTTGACGCATAAAACCTCGGTCAAATTTAAGCCCGCGGACAAATACTACGAAAACGGCGACATAACGGAAATCGGCCTATATAAAAAGCTGGAAATCAGCTACGAATACTACGAATAAAAGCGCTTAGATAAGGCAAATTTGCTTAAATTTACGCCCGCTTGTTCGCGCTTAGCCTGACGTCTACCCGGCGCTCACGGTTTTTAGTGCGGCAGCGAAATTTACGCAAAATTTACTTCTGCTAAGCCGGCGCGAGACGGCTATCTTTGCGCGGAATTTGCATGCGGCGCGGCGGTATGCGCTAAAATTCCTGCTCGACGCGTCACCGCCCGTAAAATGCCGCCTAGTTTGGTCAAATTTACAACCCCGGCGGCAAAGGCTAGCGGGCTTGATAAAGTCTTGCGTTGCCGTTAAACCGCTATAACTAGGCGGCGCTTATTTTTGTATTAAGCCGTTTTGCCGCTAAATTTAGCAAGGCTTAAATCCCTGAGGGCAAGTAGATTGCTTTATCTAGCCTTAAATTTACCCGCGCCGACCGCTACCTATCGCGCTTTGATTGTTTATTTAGCTTCTTTTGGATAAAATCGCCCAAATTTAATCTTAAGGTAAATCATGAAACAAGCAAAAGTATGGAAATTCGGCGACAATATCGACACCGACATCATCATAGCCGCGCGCTATCTAAACACCTCGGACGAAAAAATCTTGGCCACTCATATCATGGAGGACGCCGACCCCGAGTTTAGCAAAAAAATCTCCGCGGGCGACGTCATCGTAGCGGGCGAAAATTTCGGCTGCGGCAGCTCGCGCGAGCACGCTCCTTTGGCGCTTAAGGCCGCAGGTATCGGCGCCGTTATAGCTAAGAGTTTTGCTAGGATTTTTTATAGAAACAGCTTTAACACGGGACTTTTGATACTAGAAATCAAAGAAACCGACGAGATAAACGCGGGCGACGAGCTAAAAATCGACGTGGATAACGGCGCAGTCGTAAATTTAACGAGTGGCAAAGAGTATAAATTTAGCCCGATACCGCCGTTTATGCAAGAGCTTTTAAAAAGCGGTGGCCTCATAGAATACGCCAAAACAAGGATATAAGATGGCTAAAATTTATAACATAGCGGTGATAAAGGGCGACGGCATCGGCCCTGAGATAGTTGATGAGGCGATAAAGGCGCTAGATGCGGCTAGCGCGGAGTTTGGTTTTGAGCTTAGCTATAACTATTACCTGATGGGAGGCGCTGCGATCGACGTGTTTGGCGAGCCTTTGCCTAGCGAGACGCTAAACGGCGCGCTAAACTCGGACGCGGTGCTTTTCGGCGCCATAGGCGGGCCTAAATGGGACGGCTTGCCGCGTCATCTGCGCCCTGAAAGCGGGCTTTTGAAGCTGCGAAAAGGGCTTGGCGCGTATGCGAATTTGCGCCCCGCGATGATATTTGACGAGCTAGTTGACGCTAGCACGCTAAAGCCGTCAGTCCTTCAGGGCGTCGATTTTATCGTGGTTAGAGAGCTAACGGGCGGGATATATTTCGGTCAGCCGCGCGAGAAAAAAGAAAACAGCGCCTACAACACGATGACCTACACGAGCGAGGAGATCGAGCGCATCGCAAAGGTCGGATTTGAAACCGCGATGAAGCGCAAAAAACGCGTCTGCATGGTCGATAAGGCAAACGTGCTAGAGACTAGTCAGCTGTGGCGAGAGGTCACGAGCGAGGTCGCAAAGAGCTATCCGGAGGTAAATTTGGAGTTTATGTACGTTGATAACGCAGCCATGCAGCTAGTGCGCGCGCCTAGTAAATTTGACGTGATTTTGACGGAAAATCTCTTCGGCGATATCCTAAGCGACGAAGCTAGCATGGTGTGCGGCTCGATAGGACTGCTACCAAGCGCTAGCATCGGGGGTAAGGTTGGCATCTACGAGCCTATCCACGGCAGTGCGCCCGATATCGCGGGGCAGGGCATCGCAAACCCGGTCGCTACGATACTAAGCGCTGCAATGATGCTTAGATATTCATTTGGCGAAAATGCGGCCGCGCAAGCGATCGAAAACGCCGTAAAAGCCGCACTCGCGCAAGGATACAGGACGAAGGATATAGCGCAATTTGACGCTAAAGAAATTTGCACTACGAGCGAAATGGGCAGTATCGTAGCCTCGCTCGTAAAAAAAGCGTAAAGATGAAAGATACGATTACCGAGGCCTTAATCTACGAGGCTCAAGGGCTAAAAGACGACGCGCTGATAGTTTATAAAAACATCCTAAAGCGCGAGCCTGCAAACGCCGCCGCGATCGCCGCGATAAGGCGTCTAAGCGGCCTTAGCAGGAAAAAAACGGGCGTGAACGAGCAGATGCGCGATTTTTTCGTCAAGATGAAAACGGACGAAGAAATAACCGAATTTAAAAGGTGGCTGATAAAACTATGAAACTAGAAGAAATAGCGAAAATGGCGATAGACGAGGTGGCGATGGAGCTAGAGCGAATGGACGCCGCGCGCGAAAAACAGGACGTATCGCAAGAGACAAACGAAACCAAAGACGGGATAAATTTAGCAAATGCGCCCGTATCAAGCGGCGACGTAAATTTAACCAATGCCGCGGGCCTTGCAAATTTAGTCGGCGAGATAAGCGTAGCGGACGAGACTAGCGAGTTTGAGGCGGCTTTGGGTAGCGCGGTAAATTCTCAAAAAACGGCGGCAGAATTTGACGGCGTAGAGGAGTCCGTCCTGACTGCCGCGCCGCAAAAAGCCTTTGAGGTCGAGGTTGCGAATTTTACGGGCGAGGAGATATTTCTAAAAAACCTAAAAGAACGCGTTTTGGTGCTTTTTGAAGGACTAAACGCGACTAGCGAGGAAAATCTAAAAGACAGGCTATCGCTCACGCTTAAATTTTTAGAATTCGTGCTGGCAAATGTCGAAAATCGGCTCGAAAATCTGCAAAAATAAAAATTTAAAATGGCTGCGAGATTTTCTCGCACCCCACACCAAGCGCGCGTATATCGTCGGCGGCTGCGTTCGCGACGCGATGCTGGGTAAAAAAATCTCCGACTTTGACGTTGAAATTTACGGTATCGACCCGGCTAAATTTGACGCGTTGATGGCGCAAATAGGCGCTTGCGGCGTGGGCAAAAACTACTTCGTTTATAAATTTAAAAATTTCGATCTTTCTTTGCCGCGAACCGAAAACAAAACGGGCGAAGGACACAAAGCGTTTGAAGTCGCATACGTCGATGATGAGCGCGCAGCGTCTTTGCGCCGAGACTTTACCGTAAACTCGATGATGATAAATATCTTTGACGGCTCGTTTTTGGACTTTTACGGCGGAGAGCGCGACCTAAAACGCGGCATCTTGCGCCATATCGACGATGAAAAATTCGCCGAAGATAGCCTGCGCGTACTGCGGGCGGTGCAGTTTAGCGCACGGCTAAATTTCCATATCGCGCGAGGTAGTTTGCGGTTGATGAAACGCCTAAATATCAGCGACCTTAGCCGAGAGCGCATAAACGGCGAGCTGATGAAGCTTTTTGGCGCTAAATTTCAAGAGGTCGGCTTTTGGTATCTTTACAAACTAGGTCTTCTTGGTAAAATTTTCGGGCTAAATTTGAGCCGCGCCGATGCGGAAAAATTTGCCGCAAAACTAAAAAGCGCGGTTAAATTTCTACCCAAACAAAACGGCAAAAAAGACGAGCGCGAGTTTTTGTATCTTTTAAACGGCTATTTCGGCGTTAGAAATTTTTACGATTTAGGACTGCCAAAAAGTTTTGAAGCCTGCGTTAAAGAGCCGTTTTTTTCGCAGCGTCCAAGTGAGCGCGAGCTGCTTAAAATCGCGCTAGATAAACCGCTAAAAAGCTGGCTCGGGTTAAACTCGCCCAGCCTCATAAAAAGAGCTAAAAATTTAGGCGTTTATGAAGCTAAATTTGAACCCGCTACCAACACGGCTGAGATTTTAAAACAAGGCTTTAAAGACGCTGAAATCGGCGCTGAGATAAGGCGTAGGCAGGATTTGGCGATAGAAAAATTTTTAAACGAAAAGTCAAGCCGCGCTTAAAAATTAACCTAGTTAAAAGCGCAAATTGGCTAAAATCAAGCCCTATTTTAAAGAGGCGAAAGTGGAAAAAATCTCAATTATAAATTTTCAAAATAAAAAAGAGCCGTCGCGATACGTTTGCGGCGATATTTTTAGGTACTACTTAAAAAATATTTTTTTAAAATTTACAAGCCTCGTAAAAAGCTCAAATTTACGCGGCCCTGCAAGCTTTTTTGCGTCTTTTAAAATGCGTGCTAAGGCGGCTTTTTAATGTTTAATATTGTCCTCGTTCATCCTCAAATCCCTCAAAATACGGGCTCGATCGGCCGCATGTGCGTAAATGCAAACCTTAAGCTTCATATAATCAAGCCGACCGTTTTTGACATCAGCGAAAAGGCCGTTAGGCGCGCAGGACTTGATTATTGGGCGCTGCTAAATCCGGTGATTTGGGAGAGTTTGGACGAGTTTTTGCGCGCAAACGCTGCTTACGAGGATAGATTTTTTTATGCGACGACGAAGGCGCGTAAATTTTATTTTGAAGCGGAGTTTAAAAAGGGCGATTTTTTGTTTTTCGGCGGCGAAAGTACGGGCTTGCCTATGGAGCTGACGCGGCGAAATTTCGCAAACGCTATCAAAATCCCGATGGGCGAGCAGGGCAGGAGTTTAAATTTAGCCACGAGTGCTGGCATCATCGCCTATGAGGCCATTAGACAAAATTTCGCCGAGTCAGGCCTTGGAAGCGCGCTATGAAATTTGCGGTAAATAGACTCTTTGCGATTGTTTTTGCGGCTCTGTTTTTTGCAGTTTTTGCGGCGGGTGCCGAGCTAAAGATCGCTACGTTTAACGTGCAAAATTTATTTGACGCCAAAAACGACGGCAGCGAGTATAAGGATTTCGTCGTCGGCAAATCAGAGTGGAACGAAAAAAAAGCAAGCGCCAAATTTAAAGCCGTAAGCGCAAAGATAAAAGAGCTAAACGCCGATATAATCGCGCTTCAAGAGATAGAAAACGAGACGATTTTAAAAGGGCTGATGAAAGAGACCGGCTATAAATATTTTGCCTTTTCAAAGGGTAAAAACGGCCCGGTAGGCCTAGCCGTCATCTCTCGCGTAAAGCCTGAAAAAACGCAAATCTTTAGCGTGCCAAACGTAAAAACAAGGGATATTTTAAAGCTTGATTTTGAGATTAATGGGCAAAAATTTAGCCTTTTAAATTTACATTTTCCCGCTAGGAAAAATCCTTTAAAGCAGAGAAAAACGGCTTTTGTCACGCTAAAATCGGCCTTAGCGGATGCCGAAAAGGTCGTGGTTTTGGGCGATTTTAATACGCCTTACGGAGATAAAGAGCTGCTTGGCGATCTTGCGGCTAGTAAAAATTTAGCCAATCTTTGGGCGTTTTTGCCAAAGCACGAGCGCTACTCGCACACAAGCCTAAATGCGCTCGATCACGTCCTGCTCTCAAAAGACGCGCTTGGTCAAAATTACGTTTTAAACAGTTTTAAGGTTGAGCGAGAGGGAGAGCAAATTTCGGATCATTTCGCACTGGTTTTTAGGCTAAATTTTGATAAAAACGCTAAAAATACGCTGCAAAATATCGCCGAGGCGCGGGTCGGCGAACTGTCAAAAAAGTCAAATTTGCCCGTTTTGCTAAAACGCGCTACGGTCGTGCAAAAGGACAAAAAGGGCTTCACGCTAGCGCAGGATAAGCGCGGCATCTACGTTTACGAGCCAAAAAACGACGCAAAGCCCGGCCGAGTCATGGACGTAGCGGTAAACAGCTTAGACGAGTTTAAGGGGAATCTTGAGATTAGCTCGCATTATGCGGTTAAAATTTACGAGGAAACGCAAGATCCGCGTGAGCAGATGCTGGAGGCTAAAAACCTAAAACAAGCGCGCCCGGGCGACGTGTTTAGCCGTATCGGCGGCGAAGTGCGAAACGGCAGACTCTACACGCCGTACGGAGATATTAAAATTTACGGCGCAAAGGGCAAACCGCGCAACGAAAAAGAGGCGGTTTTTACCTCCGTTCGCGTCGTGAGCTATAAAAACGAACCTCAAATTTGGATAGAAAATGAAGATAATTGACGCGGTGATGCTTGGCGCATTCGTGCTTTTTATGATATTTTTGATGCGCGGATTCGTCACGCAGACGCTTGAGAGAAACAAAAGAAGACAAAATTTAAAAAAGGATAAAAAATGAGCGAAACAAAAGAACTGATCGTGGAGATCGGCGTCGAGGAGCTGCCGGCGATCCCGTTTTTAAAAGAGTGCGGCAACGTCGCGGCTAAGTGGCGCGAGACGCTAGCGCAAAACGGCCTGGATAGCGAGTGCGAGTTTTACTACACGCCGCGCAGGATCGCGTTTTATCACCCGAAATTTGCGGTGCGTCAGGAGGATGGTTTTAGCGAGTTTATCGGCGCGCCGAGGCAAGTCGCGCAAAAAGACGGCGCATGGACGCCTGCCGCGCTAAGTTTTGCTAAAAAATGCGGCATCGCAGAGTCCGAGCTAAAATTTGAAACCGTCGGCGGCAAAGAGGTGCTCTACTACAAAAAGCCGGTCGCGGGTAAGCCAAGCGCGGAGCTTCTGGGAGATATGATCGAGAAGTTTTTGCTGAGCTTCAATTTCGGCAAATCTATGCGCTGGGGCGAGGGTAAATTCGAGTTTATCCGCCCGGTACGCTCGTTTTTGTGCCTGCTTGGAAACGAGGTCGTTAAATTTAACAAATTTGACGTGGAAAGCGGCAATAGTATTTTCATGCATAGAAGCGTAAGCTACGATAAATTTACTGTCAAAAACGCAAAAGATTATTTCGCCGCGATGCCTAAAATCGGCGTAATCCTCGATCAAAACGCGCGCCGAGAGAAAATTTTGAGCGAATTTAAGCAGATCGAAGCTAAAAATGGCGTAACGGTCGAGGTTGACGAGGCGTTGCTAGACGAAGTCGTAGCGATCACCGAGCATCCGACCGCACTGCTGGGCGGCTTTGAGCGGGAGTTTTTGGAAGTGCCTAGCGAGGTCATCATCACCTCGATGAAGGAAAATCAAAGGTATTTTCCCGTTTTTGAGGGCGGTAAGCTCGCTAATCGCTTCGTAGTCGTCAGCAACGCCATCTCGCCCGAGCCTGCGCTTATAGTAAAAGGCAATGAAAAAGTACTTCGCGCGAGGCTTAGCGACGCGATGTTTTTCTGGCGCAGCGACCTAGCGCATGAGTTTGGCCCAGAAAAGCTAAAAAATATCACCTATCTAAAGGAGCTTGGCAGCACATTTGACAAAAGCGTGCGCGAGCTAGGCGTCGCAAAACGGCTGGCTAAAATCTGCGCCGATAGGCTAAAAGCGTGCGCGGGAGAGGGCTACGAGGCGCTGCTGGAGCGCGCCGTGATGCTGAGTAAGGCCGATCTAACCACGCAGATGGTGTATGAGTTTACCGAGCTTCAAGGCGTGATGGGCGGCTACTACGCGGCGGCTAAGGGCGAAAACGAAAACGTCGTAACCGCGATCAAGGAGCAATATCTGCCTAGCGGCGAGGCTAGCGCGCTACCTAGCACTATCTTTAGCTCTGTCGTCGCGCTCGCGATCAAGCTCGAGACGCTAATCGGGCTTTTTAGCGCGGGCAAGATCCCAAGCGGCAACAAAGACCCGTATGCGCTCCGCCGCGCGGCTAACGGCGTCATCAAGATCATCCAAAACGAAAATCTAAACTTTGATATCGCAGCGTTTTTGCGCGAGACGGCGGAGGGCTACGCTAAATTTGACGTCGAGGCGCTCATAAATTTCATTTTCGATAGACTTTATACATTCTTTGACGTGAACCCGTCCGTCGTAAAAGCCTGCCTAGCTAGCAAAAAGGGCGACGTGCTCGCGCAGTGCGAGGCGATAGAGGCTCTAGGCGCGATCTGCGCGGCGGAGGACTTTAGGCAAAATTTCAGCACGTTTAAGCGTCTGGCAAACATCATCAAAGATGAAAATTTTGGCGCGGTAGATGAGGCGAAATTTGAAAACCAGAGCGAGAAAAAGTTAAACGACGCCTTTAAGGCCGCGGTAAAAGCAGGCGGCTCATACAGCGAACGCCTAAAAAATCTTTTCGGTCTAAAAGCCGCGATAGACGAGTTTTTTGATAACGTAATGATAAACGCCGAGGATGAGCTCGTGCGTAAAAACCGCCTTGCGCTCGTAGGACAAATTTATGCGGAATTCCTTAAAATCGCCGATATAAAAGAGATAAGCCTATAAACGCTAGAAGCGGTGATGCCGCTTCTAAAACTTTAAATTCTAAATCTAAACAACTGAGATATTTTCATGAAAAGATATTATTATTCTAGCAGCGTGAGCAGTTTTGTAAATGAAGATCAGGATTCTATTTGTGGTAAGCTAGCACGAAATGATCAATCTGAGGCCAAAAAATTACAGAAAAATGCATGGGAAAGTGAAATTGAAATTTTAAAAAGAGAGCTTGCGCCGTTTGAAAATGGACACGTATTGTTTGAGTACACAATACCGAGAATAGGGAGTAGAATCGACAATGTCTTAATTTATAAAGGAATTATCTTTCTTTTGGAATTTAAAGTCGGAGCGAACGAGTATCCTCGACACGGGATTGATCAGGCTATGGATTATGCGCTTGATCTTAGTTGTTTTCACAAGCAGAGTCATAATAGACTATTGGTTCCTATGCTTATTTGTACTGAGGCAAATGAAAAATTTAAAGAAATATCTGAAGTAAAGTCAAATATTTTAGATGTTATTTTATGTAATCAACATAATATAGGTAAATATATATCGCTGGTTTGCGAAAAATATGATAGATACTCATTTGATCCTCAAATTTGGATAGACTCAGAATATATGCCAACCCCAACTATAATAGAAGCCGCTCGTATTTTATATAGTAAACATAATGTCGAGGATATCTCTAGAAATGATGCTAGCGCTATAAATTTAAGCAAAACAATGAAAAGCGTTAGTGATATAATCGAATATAGCAAAAAAAATAACAAAAAATCTATTTGTTTTATAACAGGTGTTCCAGGAGCTGGAAAGACCCTGGCTGGGCTAAATATAGCGGTAGAAAGGCAAGGGGTAGATGAGAATGAACATGCTGTTTTTTTGTCTGGAAACGGACCGCTGGTTGATGTTTTGCAAGAGGCGCTAACGCGTGATGGTGCTTTAGCAAACAATACTTCTAAAGTAGATGCTCAAAGAAAAGTAAAAGATTTTATACAAATAATCCATCATTTTAGAGATGACGCTATATCGACAGATGAGCCGCCTGTTGAGAGAGTTGTTATATTTGACGAAGCGCAACGAGCTTGGGATGAGCCAAATTTGTCAAATTTTATGAAAGTAAAAAAGGGTAAGGCAAATTTTAATATGTCTGAGCCGGACTTTTTAATCAGTATTTTAAATAGACATGTTGGCTGGGCTGTGATAGTTTGTCTTATAGGTGGAGGGCAAGAGATAAATAAGGGGGAATCTGCCGGGATAGGTGGTTGGTTTGACTCTTTGAAGGAAAAATATTTTGACTGGGAAGTTTATCTGTCAGATAAAATAACAGATGACGAGTATTCTAAGGGTAATAAATTTGAAAATTTGATCAGCGGACTTAAATACAATAAAAAAGAGGATTTGCATCTGGCGGTATCATTGCGCTCTTTTAGAAGCGAAAAGGTTGCTGCTTTGATAAAGGCTATTTTGGATGTAGACATATTAAGTGCTAGACAACTATATTCAGTGGTTAAAAAAGATTACCCTATATACATTACAAGAGATTTAGCCGCAGCCAAAAAGTGGATAAAAGATGCAGCCAAAGGAACGCAGCGATATGGCATAACTGCGAGTTCTGGCGCAAAACGCTTGAGAAAATACGGTGTATGGGTGCAAAATAAAATTAATGCGCCAGACTGGTTTCTCAATAGTAAAGATGATGTGCGTTCGTCGTATTATCTTGAGGAGACTGCTACGGAATTTGATATACAGGGGCTTGAACTTGATTGGAGTATAGTATGTTGGGATGCAAATTTAAGGTTTAATGGTAGAAAGTTTGAATATTATAATTTTAAAGGTACAAAATGGCAAAAAGTAAATAAAGAGGAAAATATGCTATATCTAAAAAACTCATATAGGGTTTTGCTAACAAGAGCTAGACAGGGGTTTATTATTTTTGTACCACGTGGAGATGAAGGTGATCCTACCATGAATCCGAAATTTTATGACGGAGTGTATGAATATTTGTGTAGTATAGGTATAAAGCATTTTGAAATTTCGGAAAATTTTACCAAAAATTTGGAGTTGCAAGCGCAAATTTGACGCGCCAAAGAGTCTGTTAAATTTGCAAATTATACTATCTCTAAAATCGCCGTGATATCTGCCATACCTTGCGTGTACATAGCTGACGTAACCAGGGCGTCCGCGCCGGCGCTAGCAAATTCCCTGACGTTTTTTAGATTTATCCCGCCGCTTGCGACTAGGGCTGCGTTTGGGGCGATTTTGTCTCGTAGATCCACTGCTTGCTTTACGGCTTCCGGCGTAAATTTATCGCACTGCACGACGTCGGCACCCGCCCTTAAAAGCGCTTCGCAGTCGTTTAGATTTTCGCACTCGACTGCGATTTTGCGCTCGGGAGCTTTTGTTTTAAAGGTTGGAATTTGAGCCAAAAACTCCTTGTAAGAATCGTAAGCCTTGATGTGATTTTTGAAAAATAGCACGCTATCGCTCAAATTTAGCCTATGTATGCCGCAGCCGCCCTCAAGCACGGCTTTTAGGCAAAATTTCTTAGCAAACGGGAAGCTCTTGCGCGTGGCTAGGATTTCGCATTTTGGATTTACGCTTTTTGCTGCCTCGTTCATCGTACTTGCGTAGGTGGCGATCTTACAGGCGTACTCTAGGCAAATTTGCGCCAGTTTCCAGGCTTTATGTACGTTATCGTAGCTGCCGTTTATTTTTACGATCGGCTCTTTTGCGGCTGCGACGGCTGAGTTTGGGACGCAAATTTGCGCCTCGCAGTCAAGCAACTGCGCGATGCGAGCGGCGACGTCTACGCAGCTAACTGTCACGTCCTCGCGCGGCAGTATGGTTAAAACGGCATTTTTGCGGATGCTCTGAAGCGAGGTCGTGAGATCAAAGTAGGGCAGATCCTCGCCGATATAGGCTAAAATTTCGGCGTCGCTAAGCTTTATCATCGCTTGCTAGCCTCTTTGCTTCGGCGTTTTTCTTATTTGCGTTTACGATCATGTTTCTAAAAAAACCGTTATCGTAGAGGCCCGCGTGATAGAGCGAAAAACCTATAAACGCGACGCCTGAGGCTACGTGCCACTTTTTAAAGCCGCCTTTGTTACGTCCGAGCATCCCCAAAGCCGTGACGCAAACGGCGGCTAAAGTAACGCTCATGCCGACCTTGGCGACTTTTCTATGGGTTTGTAAATTTAAAAGTTCCCCGCCTATTTTCATTTTTTACTCCAGCAAGAGGTATTTTTTATGCCGATACTCTCTGGGTCAAATTCCGGATTTAGCCCCGCTTTTCTTTGCGATTCGTAGTCTTTTAGGGCTTTTATCATGACTTTTGAGAGCATGAAAATCGCAGCGATATTTATCGTAGCCATCGCAGCCATCGTGATGTCGGCGATATTCCACGCGATAGTTAGGTTCATCTGCGCCCCGACGAATATCATCGCGACTGCTGTAATCTTAAATGCCGTGGCGATTTTGTGATTTTTCGTGAGATATTTGATATTTGCCTGCGCGTAGTAATAGTTGCCAATCAGCGACGTGATGGCAAAAAGCACCACCGCAAGCGTCGTGAAGTGCAGCCCTATCTCGCCGAAGTACTCGCGCATCGCGGCCTGTACTAAAGGAAGAGCGGTGAGCGGCTCGCCGCTAACGCCGGTTTGCTTTGTGATATAAGCCTGCGAGAAAAGCACTATCATACCCGAAGCCACACAGATCGTCATATCTATAAAAACCGCCATCGCCTGCACGAGTCCTTGCTTAACCGGGTGGCTCGTGTGGGCAGCAGCCGCAGCGTTTGGCGCAGAACCCATGCCGGCTTCGTTTGAAAACAGTCCGCGCTTGATACCGTAGACGATCACGCTACCGGCAAATCCGCCGAATATCGCCTTAAAATCAAAGGCGCTTTTTATAATCATATCAAAGACGGACGAGAGCTTGTCTAAATTTAAGCATATTGCGATAAAAGCTAACAGGATGTAAGCAAGCGCCATAAAAGGCACGATATAGGAGCTAACCTTGCCGATAATATGGCTCTTGCTAAAAAACATCACCGCCGCAAATGCGGTAAGTATGAGGCCGATACCCACGGGCAAGCCGCTATCGCTAAAGCTCGTAGCGCTCGCGCTTTGGTCGTAGTAAATTTGAAAGGCGGAGGTCATAGTGTAGCTTTGTAGGCCGTTAAATCCGTATGCGTAGGTGATGACGAGGATAACGGCAAAAAGTGTAGCTAGCCACTTAATGCCTAGGCCGTTTTTGATGTAGTATGCCGGGCCGCCTTTAAAGCCGAATACGTCTTTGGTCTTGTAAATTTGAGCTAGCGTACTCTCGGCGAATGCCGAAGCCGCGCCCAAAAAAGCCATCAAACACATCCAAAATAGCGCGCCTGGACCGCCTGCGACGATAGCGGCGGAGATGCCCGCGATATTTCCGATACCCACGCGCGATGCGGTGGAGATCATAAGCGCCTGAAAGGGCGTGAGGTGGTGCTTGTTGTATTTGTCTTTTTTCTCGACTAAAACTTTGCAGGCCTCAAAAAACATCCTAAACTGCACGAATCTCGTGATATAGCTAAAATAAATACCCGTAAGAACGAGCACTATAACCAAAAAATAGCCGTATAAAAAGTCGTTGGCTAGCGACATCTCGTCGTTCATAAATTTTAAAATTTTATCTATCAACCGTCATCCCTTCAAATTTATTTTGCGCCTATTTTGACGCCTTTCATCGAATTTGCCAGTAGTCCGATCGTTGTACCGTTGTGCAAAACGGCCGTGGCGATAGGGTTAAAGAGCCCAAACGTCGCGCCTGCTAGGATGAGCGAGTTTATACCGACGGTGGCGTTAAAATTCGTATTTATCAGCTTCATGGTTTTATTTGCTATGTCTTTTGCGACGGCGACGGAGCCGATGTCGTCTTTTAGCAGGCTTATGTCGGCAGTAGCTTTTGCTATGTCCGCGCCTCTTTGCATGCTGATGCCTACGTGAGCCTTGGTGAGGCTTGGCGCGTCGTTTATGCCGTCTCCGATAAAGGCTACTTTTTTACCCTCGGCCTTTAACTGCTCTATGATGCCTGCTTTGTCGGTAGGTAGGCAGTTTGCATAGACTCTATCGATGCCTAGTTCGCTTGCTACTTGATCGGCTTTAGACTGCACGTCGCCCGTTAGCATAATGAGCTCCTTTACGCCCAGTTTTCGCAGTTTTGCTAGCGTCTGTGCGGCGTTTTCTCGCATAGTGTCGCGCATGGCGATAATGCCTAAAAGCTCTTTGTCGTAGCCTACGTATAGCAGCGTAAGTCCGCTATTTACCTCGTTTTTTATGATCTCTTCGTGCTTACTAAACGAAATTTGCTCGTCGTCCTCTAAAAAATGTCGCGAGCCGATCACGACCTCTTTGCCGCCTACGTAGGTTTTCACGCCGTGAGCGACGATAAACTCGACCTCGTCGTGATGGATATGGTGAAAGCCTATCTCCCTAGCGGCTTTTACGATGGCCTCGGCTACGGGGTGGAAGTAGTGCTCCTCGGCGCTTGCGGTCAAATTTAACAGTTGCGCTTCGCTAAATTCTTTTTTAAACGAGTGAACCTTGACGACGCTTAGGCTGCCGTGCGTTAGCGTACCCGTTTTATCAAAGACGAAGGTATCGGCGCTCGCTAGCGCTTCGATAGATTTAGCGCCCTTTATCAATACGCCGTTGCGGCCGGCTTTTGAGATGCTTGATTTAAAGGCGACGGGCGTGGCTAGCTTTAGCGCGCAGGAGTAATCCGCCTGCAAGACGCTAGCAACGCGCGTCATATCGCGGCTAAGCAGATACGAAACGCCGGCTAGGCTTAGCGTCACGGGCACTAGCTTGTCGGCTAGTCTTGTGGCTTTTAATCCGACGGAGGATTTTTCGTTTAGCGAGCTTTGGATGTATGATTTTATCCTCGCAGTCGCGCTCTCGGCGGCTATGCTCTCGGCCCAAATTTTGATGCGCCCGTCTTCTACGACCGTTCCGCTCATCACGCGGTCGCCGCGCTCTTTTTTGACCGGTTCTGCTTCGCCCGTCATCGAGACTTGATTTACGCTTGCGGTGCCTTCGACGATATAGCCGTCTATACCGATACTCTCGCCTGCGCCGACGACCACGATGTCGCCTACTTTGACGTCGGCGGTCGAGATCTTTTTGAGAGATTTTTCGCCGCTATTATTTATCTCGATCCAGACCTCTTCGATGTTTGGACGGGCTAGTTCTTTGATAAGATCGTCGCTGCGATGTACGGCGCTTTCTTCCATATATTCGCCGATCGTTAGCATGAGATTCGTGCTATTTGCGGCTAAAAAGTCGCGTCTAGCTAAGCTCACGCCGACAGCCGCGGCTTCAAGAGCCTTTGAGGTTACGCCCTCATTTACGGCTTCGCTTGCGCCTTCTTTTAGCAAAGGGGCTGCGGCAACGAGGCTAACTGCGGCCTTTACGCCATTACTGTTAATCAACGGAGTGAGAGCTAAAGCGGCTGCGGCTTTATAAATTTCAGCCTTGCTCGGCTCTTCTTTACGCTTGCTTAAATTTTTAATCGGTAAATTCTCGATAAAATCTTTAATCTCGTCTAAATTTGACTCAAAGCCGACCACGATGCTCTTGGCTTTTTTATTTACTCTGACGCTTTTTACGTATTTAAATTCGGAAATTTGCGCTTCCAAATGGCTCTCGTCGCAGTTTTCGCCTATGCGTTCGCAGATAAACCTAGCGCGGTTTTTGGTTAGATGCGCGATGCGAACGTTATTTTTGGGAGTCAATTTCAGCCTTTACGTCTTCAAAGCGTTCTTTTAACTCCTCAAATCCGGCTTGAAGCAAATTTGACCCCTTTACGATAGCGGAAAATATCGCCTTTTGGGCATTTTCATTAGTTAGCACATAGGCTGCGACACCGCCTATTAGCGCGCCTTTTATGAAGCCCGCGGCATTAAAATTTGCGGGGATAAAGTCTTTTAGCGCATTATTTATGCTATTATCCAGCGCGCTTGGAGCGCCGGTAGTCTTTACCGTCGTAGTAGTCGTAGTCGTACTACCGTCTTCGTTTAGTTGATTTATAGTTTGCGTTTCGTTTATGTAAGGGTTTTTCATTTATCTTCCTCTAAAATTTTGATTATTTTTTCCGTAGCGATTACGCCGGCGATACCGACGGCAACGGTTGCCGCAGCCGCAAGATAGCGCGCCGAGACTAGTTTGTTTGATGCGCTGATAGCGCACGCCGTGACGATACCGCCTTGGATAGCGATTTTAGTCGTTTTAGCTACGGCCTGCGTCTTGCTGACCTTGCCTTTTTTGTAGTTTAGTATTTCTACTCCGCCGGCTGCCATTGCGCCGATTAGCGCGCCGCTTATTAAGTGATCTGCCGGAAGTCTAGTGGTTGAAGTTAGCGCCATATTTTACCTTTTTTAGTGATTTCTGCCCAAATTTGCTTCGAGCGCGTTTGCGATACTGTCTGCCATCGCTTTAGTTTCCTCCGTTACGCCGGCTTTTGGCTTTAGTTCTTGAGGTTTTGCTTGTTCTTGTTCGGCTTTTGCTACCGGTTTTTTAGCTTTTGGACCCGGTTTCTTTCTGCCTTGTTTTTGTTTTATAGTAGATGTTTTTTCTGCCGCTACTTCCTCGCTAGTACGCCTTTTGCGATTTTTTATTTCGCTTTTGACCTCTTCGGACGTTTTGGCAAATTTTTCCTCTGCATACTCTTTTACTTCGCTAGCCTTTTTTTGCGCATAGTCTTTTGCGTTTTGGGCAAACTCTTTGCCCTTATCTAGTCCGGTTTCAAGAGCCGATTTGATCTTTTCTTTATTGCCGAAAGCCGCGACGGCTAAACCACCCAAAATCGCGCCTGCGATAAACGGTAATGCCATTTTTTATCCTTTGTGCTGAATTTTATTCTTTATCTTTGTTTTTGTCTAAATTTTTACTTAGCATCATGCTAGCTAGTCCGCCCAGCGCCAGTCCGCCGAAAAATGAAAAATTCGGGTTGTTTAAAAGCGCGACGACGTCGTCTTTGCTGCCCTGTCCGGAGCTTATGCGCTCTAGAGTTTGGCTGATTTGATTAAAGCTGCTTGAATCAAAAGCGTTTAAGATATTTTCGCTTTGATTTTGAGTCGTTTGCGCCTGCTCCTCTTGGCTTGCGTTATCCGCAGCTTGAAACTGCGCGGCTAAAATTTGAGCTAGCTTTGCTTTTAGAGCCGGGATGTATTCGTTATTTGACGTAGCCCAGAGCCTAAAGCAGACATCTTTAAAGTTTTCGTCGCCAAGGCCGTCGGTCAAATTTTCATAAAACGTATTTAACTCAAGCTCGTAGTTTAGGGCTTTTATAAAGCAAGCGTCAAGATCCTCGCACGCTAAAGCGTAAAAAACTTGCGGGTCGGCCGGATCTGCATAAGGCTTTAAAAGCTCCAGTCCGCTTTGCCTAACGGCTAAAATTTGGGCGAAAATCTCATCTTTTTCTTTTACGCTCTCGTAAAATTTTACCCCCTGCGACTCTAGTAAAAAAACCGCATTTGCGGCTTGTTTTAGCTCTTCGTTCATCTTACGCCGCCGGTAGCTTTTTGCGCTAGGTTGTTGATTAGAGCCGAGATCTCGTGTAAATTTTCGCCTTTTAGCAGATCGTCCCACATCTTTTTTGGGAAAATTTCGTGGTCGTACTCTATCGTAGCCGAGCCGATTAGTTTGTTAAATTTGACGTTTTTTATGCCGTCTATTTGCTTTATCGTCTGATCTATTTTTTCTAACGGCAAGCTGTCTGCTTCCTTTTTGATATCGCTGCTGACGCGGACTCTTAGGCGGCCTGCGACGTGGTGGATCGGCGTGAAATACGAAGCTATGCGTAAGACTAGTTCTGATGGTATATGTGGCGCTGCACTCATGTTTCTCCTTTGCTTTTTGCGTATTATCTATTTGTCACGCTTAAATTTAACTGAAACTTTTTTGCATATCGTTATCAAATCATTTTTGATAAAAAGGCGCAAAATAGGCTATTTGTTTTGGCATTTTGGGCAAAAACCGTATAAAATCATCGCATGACCTTCGAGTTTAAAGCCTGAGTTTTTACAAATTTGTTCTTGTTTTTCTTCTATGTATTTATCGAAAAAACTCTCCACCGCGCCGCACTTCGTGCAGACGAGATGATCGTGGTGCAACCTTAAGTTCAGCTCGAATTTATTCATTCCGTCCTCTTCAAAAGCAAGAACTAAACTGAATTTTTGTAAAAAATTTAAAAACTGATATATCGCCGTTAGGCTCAAATTTCGTCTAAATTCGCTTTTAATCCTCGTTTTTATCTGGCTTGCGCTAAGATGCTCGTCGCTAGAAAATAAAATTTTTAAAATTTGCTCTTTTGCGGCAGAATTTTTATATCCGCAATCTCGTAAAAACTCTAAAAATTTCATATAAAAATTATCAAAATTGTGCATTTATAGCCGCTTTGCCTTATAAAAATAGGTTCTAATTATAGTAAAACAAGCTGATAATGCGATAAATTTAAGACTAATTCTCAAAAAATCAAGATTTTGGCTAAGCGATTATAAAGGTTATTTTGGCATAATTCCGCAAATTTTTTAAAAGGGCGACTATGACGTACGACGAGCTAGAGCTTGAGGCTGTTTTGCTGGAGGTTTTGGAAAATCGAGGCAATTTTGAATCGCTTGACGACGAGGAGCTTTTCGAGCTTATAGAAGAGGTTGCGAAATACACCGACGGCGATTATGAAGAAGCGTTTGAATATATGACTCAGTTTTCGCCGATCAACAAAAAAAGGTTCGTTTCTCTTTATACGGTTTAGCCGAGCGGCTAAACCGAGTTTTTCTTATTTTTTATACTGAAAAAATTTATTCGCTATTTCTTGAAGCTTTTTTGTGTATCTAGACTCTTTAGGCGAGTTGTTATAAATATCTTCCATATCATACATTCTATCGTAATAATCAAACGTGGCTTGCTTATCGACGACTATCAAAGAGGTATTTATGCTAACTCCGACAAAAAGCCCTCTGCTTTTGCCTCTTTCTGTGGCCCAAGCCGAAATTTCTGGCAAATCAGTCATAACTCCCGCTTTTTCGCCTGCACCGAGTACCACTGCATCGGCGCTTAGATCGATTTGTCCTTTTCCGTTTAGTAGTCCTGCATACGATCTTCTTGATTTTATTAAAATAACTAGGTCGGTTGATTTATATCCCGCCTGCAGGCCGATGCCACCGCCTTTAAAGCTAACGAATATCGGGCTACTCCATTCATTATCGTCATTTCTACCGATAAAGATACCGTCGCCTGAATGCGTAGTAGCTATGAGGCCTCCGCTTACCATCTCGGGGATTATGATTATACCCTTAACTTCGCTCGTATCCTTTGTATTTAGCAGCTTTTGAGTGCCTAAGTCGTTTAGGATATCAAGCGACGTCCTAACCTTTTGATTTTGCGTAAAATCCGCATAAGCAAGCTGCGTAAGTAGCAGTGCGCAAGTTGCAAGCTTTAAAAATCTTTTCATTTTTTGTTTCCTTTTTTGTAAAATTTACCCGCTATTATAGTATTTTTTTATTAAATTTAAAAAATGTTCGTTAACCTTACGCAAAAGGAGTTAAATGAAAAAGATTATTTTGGCGGTTTTGCTCTGCCTAAATTTAAGCGCAAAAGCGCAGGGCGGCGCGCCGAGCCAAACTCAGACAATCGTAAACGGCGACGTCGAGATAGTGCGGGTGGAGGCTAAATTTGCCGGAAATTTAAGCATTGACGGCAAGAAAAAGCGTTGGCTTAGCGTGCCCGGGGATGAAAATCTAAAATTTGCCCTCATCGCCGCTAGCTACCGTCAAAAGGGCGAAATAAAGCTAGTAAATGGGCTTAAAAGCGGCGATGAGACGATAGTTTTTAAGATCGTAGAGGGCGAATATAAAAAAGAAAAAATAACCGTCGAAGGCAGCAAAGTAACGCCGCCAAAAGACGTACTAAAGCGTATCGAGGATGAACGCGAGGATGCGAATAAAATCTACGCGACGGCTAATGCCGGGCTAAAATTTGACTCCAAATTTATCCTGCCGATGAGTTCTATGGTCACGAGCCCGTTCGGTACCGCGCGCGTATTTAACGGCACCTTGAAGAGCTATCACGGCGGCACGGACTTTAGGGCGGCGGTCGGTACGTCCGTAGTCGCGGCAAACGACGGCGTAGTCGTCATAGCAAAAGATCGCTACTACGCTGGCGGATCCGTGGTGATCGATCACGGCGAAGGCATTTACACGCAGTACTATCATCTAAGCGTGCTAAACGTCAAAGTCGGACAAAGCGTCAAAAAAGGCGACATCATCGCGCTTAGCGGCGCTAGCGGGCGAGTGAGCGGGCCGCACCTGCACTTTGGCGTGATCGCCGGCGGCGTGCAGGTAAATCCGATAAATTTCATCAAAAAAATCAACGAAATTTTAAATTAACATTTTTTTCACGACTTTTCTTTAAACTTCGCTCATCTTTTTGAAGGAGAGAAAATGAAAAAAGTAGTTTTGATTAGCATGTTGGTTGCGGGCGGGCTTTTTGCCGCTTCGCTTGAAAATAGCACGAACGACGAGCTTTATAAAATGGTCGCAAACGCCGACGCTAAGACGCTTAGCGAGGTAGCATTTGAGATAGATAAGCGCGCGGGCAAGCTAAAATTTGAAGCCAAAGAGACCAAACGCGGGCTAAAAACCGAAATCAGAAAGAAGCTTGATGCGATGAGTATCGCCGATAAAGAGGCGTTTATGCGCGAGTTTAGAAGCGGCTATAACGCCCAAGTGGGCGCGCTAAGCGTGGCGGAGGCCAAAAAGCTTGATATCGAGCTAAAAGACGATGACGACGATGATTTTCACAAGAAATTTAAGCACGATTTTAAGGGCGGGTTTATAAAAGATAAAGACGGCAAAAGCCCTCATATGCCGCAAGGTAAAGAGTAAATTCGGCCTTTTTAGGCTTTGCGGGGCGGGTTTTCGTTTAAATTTACGCGAAAATTCGCCCCGCTTTTTGCAAATTTAAGCACTTTGGCGGCGGCGTGGATTTATGAAATTTTACCCTGGAATTTAGATGAAATTTGATAAATTTACGTAGGATTTATTTGTAGCGAAATTTAAGCGCTATTTGAAAATCTCGGATGAAAACGAGCCTTGCAAGCAGGATAGAAAATCAAGCGGATAGAACGCCGTAAAACGACAAAAATAAAACGGAGCGAAAATGAGTAAAATTTTGATCGTCGAGGACGAAAATATGCTGCTTGAGATGATGCGCGCGTATTTGCAGGCTCAGGGCTACGAGACGGCGGGTGCAAAAAGCTACGACGATGCGTTAAATTTAGCCTACGAGAGCAACTTTGATCTTTGGATATTTGACGTCAAGATTATCGGCGGCAGCGGCTTTGCATTACTTCGGGAGCTGCGAAACGCGGGCAAAAACACGCCTTGTATATTTACGACCTCGCTAAATACGCTTGACGACGTGCAAACCGGCTTTACTAGCGGTTGCGACGACTATATCAAAAAGCCGTTTGAGCTAAAAGAGCTGCATCTGCGCGTACAAAATTTACTAAAACGCACCTTCGTGCATAACAAAAACGAGTTGGTAAATCTGGGCGAAAATTTGGGCTTTGATATGAATCAGGGCTTGCTGTTTCGTGACGGCAAGGTTGTCTCGATGCCTAAAAAACAGTCTAGGCTACTCGCGCTTTTGCTTAAAAATCAGGATAAATTTTTAAGTAGAGAGGAGATTTATTCTCAAATTTGGGATTACGACGAGAGTCCTAGCGAGCTTAGCCTGCGCGTTTATATTGCGGAGATGCGTAAAATTTTAGGCAAAGAGCGAATCGTCAGCGCATCAAAGCTAGGCTATAAATATGTTTAAGCTTTTTGGTGCGACTAAGAGGCAAATAGCATGGCGCGGGTTTGAAATTTCATCCAAATTTACGCAATCTGTTTGCCGATTTAGACTTCAAAATTTACGTCCGCAAGATAGCCGTAAATTTAATCTAAAAGGCGGCAAATGTCCTTTCTAAAATTAGCCAAAAAAGCCTTCGCCCCGCTCTGGGACCGTCAAATTTTACCTATTTTTTTGCTTTATTTTATCACGAGTGCTGCGTTTTTGGTTTTTTTCGCGCAGATGTTTTATGAGCGAGAGAAGCATTTTATCCTAGACCGCGACGTATTTATCGTGCGAGATTTGCAGCATCACCTGCAAAATAAACTGCAAAAAAACGGCGAGATAGACGACGATGATTTTGATGACGTCGAGGCTTTTGCCGTAAATTTAAAAACGGGCGAGGAGATTGAGGACGACTTTGAGCCGCGCGAAGGCATGCCGCAAAGGTACAAGGACGGAGCGAGCTCGGTTGTGCAGTTTTATCTAAAAAATCGTCTCGGCGAGGAGGAGTACTACGTCGCGGTCAAGGTCGCGGATCCCGAGTTTGCGATTCTCACGCTAAAACTCAAGATAATATTTTTCTCGTTTATGATACTGCTTGCTATTTTAGTCATAGCTTATTTTATCATCCGTCTTTCGTTGCGTCCGCTTTACCGCCGTATCGACTTTTTAAACGGCTTTATCAGAGATACGACGCACGAGATAAACACGCCTCTTAGCGTCATTTTGATGAGCATAGAGATGTTTGAAACCAATCCTAAAAAATACCTAAATAACATAAAAACCGCCTCTAAAACGATTTCGACGCTTTACGAGGACCTCACGCTGGTAAAACTTAGCGGCAAAGAGGACGTAGCGGCGACGAGCTTTAGCCTGAGCGAGCTGGTGCGCGAGCGGATCGGGTACTTTGGGCTAAATTTGGAGCAAAAAAATATAAAACTAAGCACGCAAATCGCCGAAGTGCAGCTACGCTCGTCCTATAAAAAAACGCGAAAAATCATAGATAATCTACTCAGCAACGCCATAAAATACTGCGACGAAAACGGCTCGGTAAGCGTAAATTTAACTCCCGCAGCGCTCGCGATATCAAACAGCGGCGCGGGCATCGCGAAGGAAAATTTGCCGCGGATTTTTGATCTTTACACGCGGTTTGACGAGCGAAACGGCGGCTTTGGTATCGGGCTACACATCGTTAAAACATTTTGCGAGGAGCTAGGGTTTAAAATCTCGTGTAAAAGCGGCGATGGGCTAACGGAGTTTCGCGTCGGTTTTGGCGGCAGCGCGCAAATTTAGTCCCGTTCAACGGCGGTGCGGTTGCCATCAAATTCGGCTAAACTTGATATACGAGCGGGAGTGCAAAGCAAATTGAACGGTAAAATCGCGAGTATCTTATCTTAGTCAAAATGCTCTCGCGGACGTCTGGGTATAAATTTACCCATTTGCCAAATTTCTGCCGTCCTGCTCTTTGCGTAAGATGCGCTTAGTTTTGCTCTCTTGCGTTAAATTTCGCTTAAATTTTAACGGCTTTGGATTTTGACACGAGACGGGCTTGATTTTGCGGAAGTTGACGTTATATTTATCGCTGCCGTCGCAGCGTAGACGCGCCCAAATTTCCGATGCGCCGTAGCTATGAGGACAGCTGTTTTGCCGTATTCGTCAAATCGCTCCGTCCGTGCGTGCTGGCACTTTTGCCGCTCGTTTGCGCCCGCCACCGTAGTTTTGTTTAAATTTAACTGCTTTTTTATTTTAAAAATGTAAAATCTCGTTTAAAACTTAAGGCACTAAATGACAGCACTTCTGGTAGCCGAATATATCGGCATCGCCTCGGCCGCCACGAGCGGATTTATCTTTGCGGTTAAGCGCGACTGCGACTGGCTGGGCATCTTTATCGCCGCGCTTCTGACTGCGCTTGGAGGCGGATTTATGCGTGACGCCATCGTCTCGCGCCCGCCGTATTCGTTTACGCACTACGCTCCGTGCATTATCGTGATGGCGATGCTCTTTTTATCGGCGTTTTTGCGCATTCACAAGCGAAGCGATATCGAGAAAAAATTTCTCTTCGTCACCACCGACGCCGTAGATCTGGTGAGCTTTTCTATCGTTGGAGCGATCGTGGCGCTGCAGTTTGGCTACAACGTCTTTGGCGTCGTGCTGCTCGCGCTTTGCAACGGCGTGGGCGGAGGCATGATGCGCGACGTGCTGTTTAACGAAGTGCCGTGGTGCCTAAAAACCGGGCTTTACGCGACGGTTAGTATCGTAGTGGGGCTGCTTTATTTTGCGATGGATTACGCCGGACTTACTAGCGTTTTTTGGGTGATGGGGCTTTTGGCGTTTGGTATCGCGTTTAGGCTTGCGGCGTATTACCTTGGCTGGCATTTGCCTAGACTCCAAAAGTAAAATTTACTTTATTTTGTATTAAGGCTAAAATCGATTTTGGTTTTGCGGCGTAAATCGCGCTGAAATTTTAAAATTTGATTTCTAAATGCTTTTTGTTTAAATTTATGTTATGGTTTTACGGAATTTAGCCGGTTGCAACGGCTTTGCCAAAGGATGCCAAATTTAGGCTAAATTTTGCGAACCTTTGCATTATTATGAACCAAAAGCTTGCAAGAGTGATGATTTTTGAAATATGCATTCAATATACTTTAATGAATAAAAAAATATAATCCAAATTCATTTTAGTACCGCAAAAAGGCTTTTTACGGTTGTTTTTAATCTATCTTGGGGAAAGAGTATGAATCTAATTTTAAAAAATATCATTTTTATTAAATTTATTTTTTTACATTTTTTTAAACAGAAAGATTTTCTAAAATATTTCATTTTTATTTATATGGTTTATTTCCTGGGATATTTTGCCTTGATGATAAATAACATAAACTACTCTGATGATTACTACAGGTCGGTGACAGGGCAGTTTGATTTTTTCCTTTTTAGTAGGTATATGTCCGAGTATTTATCGAAATTTATATATCTTAGCGAGCACAGAAATGTTCTAGCTTCGCCTCTAACGCACCTTTTATCTATAGGGCTTTTATCTATCGGCTCCATGGTTTTGGTTAAGGTTATTTTAAAAAAATACTCCAAACTAGGCTTAATCGCCAGCGTTATTTTAGGTCTAAGCCCCTATTTTTTAGAAAATATGAGCTATAAATTCGACAGTATCTTTATGACGATAGCCCTAGTTGCTCCGATATTTTCTTTTTTGTTTTTGAGGCGTAAACTCGCTTTTATCTTTGTTTCCATACTTTGCATGCAACTTACGCTTACGACCTATCAGGCTGGAAATTCCGCTTTTTTGATGCTATCTTTGTTTGCGGTTTTGGATGGGATTTTAGCCGGACGCAAGCCCTCTCAGACGCTTAAACTAATCGGAGTTTTGATTTTTTCTTATGTTTGCGCATTTTTGATTTATAGATTTTTCGTTATGCAAACGGTAGATAACTACACGTCAAACGAAATTTTCTCTTTAGACCAAGCGTATGAAGGCATAAAAGGAAATTTAGAACGCGTTTACGAATATTATAGATTTACGTTTAGAAAAACCGTGTTTGTTTCTATATTTATCGCCGGCGTTTTGATGTTCTTTTTGGCGGCCGTTAAAACCGCAAAGATAAACAAAATACTAGCGGCGATTTTTACGATTTGTTTTATCGTTTTAGGCTTGCTTTTATCTTACGGCGCATATTTGATTTTAGTTAAACAATTGTTTTTTTCCAGGATGTTTATGGGTGCCGGCGTATTTTTAGCGATAGTTTTTATTTTTTCTCTAAAATTCGAGGTTAAATTTTTATCTTTTTTACCCAAATTCGTCGCTTGTGTTTTGGCCTATTCGCTAATAGTTCAGTCCTATGCTTACGCAAACGCGATGAAAGAGCAAGCTCAATACGCAAGATATAGAGTGGAACTAGCGTTGCAGGACTTTAATAAAATCGTTCCGACCGGCGAGAAATTCGGATTTAACTCTATTTTTGGAGCCGATCTGAGATCGCCCGCAGCCGTAACGGCGGCAAAAACCTTTCCTATAATCGCGCAGTCTGATATATTTAATATAAACTGGCTGTACTGGGCTTACGATCTGCACAAGTGGCACGAAGTTTGGGCTCCCGGGCTTTGCATGCAGGAGGGGAAAAAAGAAGTAAAGCGCATACAAACGCCTTTGCATACTCTAATAAGATACGACAACAACTGCGTTTCGATTATCTTTACGCCGTTACAAGGATAGTCTAATTTTGTTTAAACGTCCAAAATTTATGGATCAAAAACGTTATAATCGGCATAACAAAAATAATCAAGACGGTCTTTACGTAGCCGTTTTGATCCGTAAAATCACTCAAAAACATAGCTATCAGTAGGGCAATAAACTGAATAACAAAAAATTTAATGGCTTTTTTTAAATTTAGACAGCTTTTAAAAACTATTTTTGATTGAGCCAGATACGAAAAAACGTAGGCGACCAAAAAGGCGGTAATATTTGCGATTACGACGGAGCCGTTAGTAAAGTACATATAAGTCCAGGCTACGCATATATGAATGAGCGTGGATAAAGCGCCCACTAGGCCGTATTTTACGACCTGCACTTAGTACTCGCCTTCTATTATGTAGCTTGGACGGCGCTTGGACTCGGAGTAGATTCTGCCTATGTATTCGCCTAAAATCCCTATCCCGATGAGCTGGATACCGCCCAAAAATAGCATAATAACCGCAAGCGATGCGTATCCTGGCAAATCTACGCCAAATATTAGGGTTTTTAAGATAATGAAGCTACCGTATAAAAACGATAAAAAAGAAACCAATGCGCCGATATAAAGCCAAATTCTAAGAGGCAGAGTGCTAAAGCTAGTTATCCCGTCAAGCGCGAAATTCCAAAGCTTCCAACCGTTAAAGCTGCTTTGTCCGGCCTCGCGTTTTTCTCTGGCGTATTCGATGACGGTCGTTTTAAAGCCGACCCACGCAAAAAGTCCCTTCATAAATCGTTGATTTTCGGGTAGTTGCTTTAGCGCTTCTACGACTCTTTTGCTCATCAGCCTAAAGTCTCCGACGTTGTTTGGAATATCCACGTTTGAAATTTTGCCGTTTAGTTTATAAAAAAGATCCGCGCTGACTCTTTTAGCGAAGCTATCTGACGTTCTATCCGCGCGTTTGGCCAGTACGACGTCGTATCCTTCGCGCCATTTTGCTACGAGCTCTTTTATGAGCTCGGGCGGGTCTTGCAAATCTACGTCTATAGGTATCGCAGCCTCGCCTCTAGCTTTATCCAGACCCGCCGTTAGCGCGGCTTCTTTGCCGAAATTTCTTGAGAAATTTATAATCCTTATGTTTTTAAAATTTTGTTTCGTGTTTAGCAAGATGTTTAGCGTGTTGTCCTTGCTGCCGTCGTTTATAAATACTATTTCGTACGGTTCGTTTATTTGCGTCAAAATTTCTTCTATACGCCGTAAAAACGGCTCTATCGTCTCTTCTTCGTTATAGCAGGGGGCTATTATGGAGATTGTCGGGTTATTCATTTTCTTTTCTTTGTAGTATCGCGGCGGCGATCGCAAATCCGCCGTCGTGGCTAATCGTGATTTCGGCGCCTTTTACGTTAAAATTTTTAATAATTCTTTCTGAAAATTTTACTTTAGGCGCATTTTTGTCGTCTTTGTAAATTTGAGCGTCGAAAAACGAAAACTCGGCCGAGATCCCGCAGCCAAGGGCTTTGCTGATAGCTTCTTTAGCTGCGAAAAATCCCGCTATCGTAGCGTCCGTTTTTGCGATACTTATCTCTTCGTCGCTTAAAAAATATCTCAAAAAATCCTCGCCTCGCCGCTCTTTAAGCCTTGAGATTCGCGAGATAGCTACGATATCTATGCCGATCATTGCACCACAAAGTCGGTAAAATAGATATTTTTTATATGACCGTCGGCTAAAACCTCGTTTAGGCGGTCGACTATCTCGTCTTTTAGGCGGTTTTTGCCTTTTTGAGTGCTTACCTCTTCATACGTTTTAGACGAGAGGGTAGATACGATGATGTCTCTGATTAGCGGCTTTTTCTTGTCGATTTCAGGCGTTAGCGTCTCGGCGCTAAGCTCTAGATCGACCTTTGTTTTTAGGTATCTCGAGCCGCTTTCGCTAAGTAAATTTACGATAAACTGATCTAGCGGATAAACGGGCCCCATATTTATATAGTCGTTTGAGCGCTTGCCTGCGGTATTTTTAGGCGCCGAAGCTTGAACCTGCTCGGTTTGCGCCTGCACTGCTTGCGCTTGCGCGGTATCTTCGCTATTTCCCATTAGTAAAAACGCTAAAAGTCCGCCTACTACCAAAAGAAGCAACAAAATAACGATGATGATGACGAGAACCAGCCCGTTTCCTTTTTTGCTTTGATTTTCCAAAATGTCTTCAGCCATTCATTCTCCTTAAAATTTTAGCTATAATTATATCTTAAATTTTTAAAAAATGAGAAGGCAATGGTGCATAAAACGAATGCCGCGAGGTTTCTAGACGGCAAACATATCTCCTACGAGCTAGTCGAATACGAAGTGGACGAAAGCGATCTGAGCGCCGTTCACGTGGCCGCCGTTTGCGGCGAGCAAATAGAAAAAATCTACAAAACCATCGTCTGCGAGTGCGAACCGAAAGGCTACGTCGTAGCGTGCATACAGGGCGATTTGAGCTTAAATTTAAAGGCTCTGGCAAGACTTAGCGGGCATAAAAAGTGCGAACTTTTAAATTTAAGAGAGCTTGAAAAAGTGACGGGATACATCCGTGGCGGCTGCTCGCCCATAGCGATGAAAAAGGCGTTTGAGACGTTTTTTGACGAGAGGATTTTAAAACAAGACTACGTCTACGTAAGCGCCGGCGTGCGCGGAAAACAGATAAAAATCGCGCCCCAAAGCTTGATAGAAGCCATCAACGCAAAGCTCGGCGACGTCGCCGTTTAGTAAAATTTAACCCAAAAATGCTAAAATACGCCGTCTTAAAATAAAATAAATTTAAAAAGGTAAAATTTTGATAGATGAAATTTTTAGAGAATACGATATACGCGGCGTTTATGAGCGCGATCTAAATGAAACGAGCGTTAAAGCGATCGGGTTAAATTTGGGCCGAGAAATGCTACGTAGGGGCGCAAAAAACGTTAGCGTAGGGTTTGATGCTAGGCTGAGCGCGGGCGAGATTTTCGGCTGGCTAGTTAGCGGGCTAAATTTAGCCGGAATCAAGGTTTATGGTATCGGCTTGCTACCGACGCCGGTCGGATATTTTAGCGTGTTTACGGACAAATTTGATGCAAACGTAATGATAACCGGTTCTCATAATCCAAAAGAGTACAACGGCTTTAAAATCACGATTTTTAAGGATAGTTACTTCGGCGAGGATTTGCAAAAGTTAAAAGTCGCCGTACTAGACGATATCGCGGCAAAAATGCAAATTCCAGACAATCCAAGAGCCGAGAAATTCGACATTGCGACGCCTTATAAAAATTTTCTTATAGAGCAGTTTGCGCATTTAAAAGCCTTGCCGCTTAAAATCGTTATCGACTGCGCAAACGGTGCTGTCGGAGCGGTTTTGCCAGAAATTTGCGAGGCGTTAAATTTAGACGCTAAAATTTTATACCACGAACCCGACGGAAACTTCCCAAATCATCACCCAGATCCTAGCGAGGAGAAAAATTTAAGCGATCTAAAGGCTGCGCTAAAGGGCGAATTTGACATAGGATTCGGTTTTGACGGCGACGGCGACCGCATCGCGGTTCTAACCAAAAAACGCAACATAAAAGGCGACGAACTAGCCTACCTATATAGCCTTGCGATGAAAAATCCCAGGGTGCTGGGCGAGGTCAAATGCTCGCAAAATATGTACGACGAGATCGACGCGCACGGCGGCAAGAGCTTCATGGGCAAGACCGGTCACAGCAACATCAAAAAGGCGATGAAGGAGCTAAATATCGACATGGCGGCCGAGGTGAGCGGGCATATTTTCTTTAAGGAGCGATATTTTGGCTTTGACGACGCGACGTACGCGATGTTTCGCGCGCTAGAGCTTGTGGCTAAGGGCTTTAACCTAGACGGCGAGCTTGATAAACTACCAAAGGTCTTTAGTACCGACGAGATAAAAATAAAAACGACCGACGCGCAAAAATTTAAGCTGGTTGCAAAGCTAAAAGAGGTTTTGGTAGAAATTTATGAGAAGGGCGACGCGCAAAATTTGCTAGCAGGCCTAGGTAAAATAGCTGAAATCATCGACATAGACGGCGTTAGAGTGAGATTTGAGGGCGGCAGCTGGGCGCTAGTGCGAGCCTCAAATACAACGCCTGTTATCGTCACGAGATTTGAGACTAAGGATCAAAATTTGCTTGTAAAATTACAAGAAACATTTTTAAATTTGGTCGAAAATTTAAAGCAAAAGGCGTAAAAATGACAAACGTTATACTTTGCGGAGGTTCCGGTACGAGACTTTGGCCGCTATCTCGCACCCTGATGCCAAAGCAATTTATCAGGCTTTTTAACGGCAAATCTCTCTTTGACCTTACGCTTAGACGCAACGCACACGCGCAAAAAACTATTATCGTTTGCAACGAGGCGCACTATTTTTTGGCGCTTGATGAATGCGGAAGTAAAAAAATAGATAAATTTATCCTCGAGCCTTTCGGTAAAAATACTGCCGCGGCGATTACGTTTGCCGCGCTTTGTTGCGATGAGGACGAGATTTTGCTGGTTACTCCAAGCGACCATCTAATCGAAAACGAAGTAGAGTACAAAAAAGCGCTTTTGATCGCGCAAAGCTACGCAAGTCAGGGCTTTTTAGCGACGTTTGGCATAAAGCCTTGCGAGCCAAATACCGGTTACGGTTACATCAAGGCCGATAAAAACGGCGATGTGGAGCGGTTTATCGAAAAGCCTAATCTTGAAACCGCGACTAAATTTATAAAAGAGGGCGGATATTATTTTAACAGTGGTATGTTTTGCTTTAAGGCGGGCGTGTTTTTAAGCGAGATGAAAAAATATGCGCCAAGTATCGTAAAAGACGTTACGGCGGCGATAGGGGGCTCGGCAAACGAACCGAATTTGTTAAAAATAAGTCCAAATTTTATGGATAAGATCGAAGATATCAGCATCGATTATGCGCTAATGCAAAAAAGCCTAAATATCAAAATGGTGCCTCTTGATGCGGGCTGGAGCGATATGGGTAGCTTTGACGAGCTGAGTAAAAAGATAAAAAATATCGGCGAATCGCTACAAATAGACGCAAGCGAAAATTTCATCCTGACGAAAAAACCGACCGCGCTCGTGGACGTGCAAAATTTGCTCGTAGTCGATACCAAAGACGCGCTTTTGATCGCTAAAAAAGGCAGTTCGCAAAAGGTAAAAGAGGTTTATAAGCACTTTTCAAATTCATTTCCTGAAATTTGCGAAGCGCACACGAGCGTTTACCGTCCGTGGGGCAGCTACGAGGTGCTAGGCGAGGGTAGCGGCTACAAGATGAAAAAGATAGTGGTTAAACCCGGCAAAAGACTGAGCTTGCAAAAACATTTTAAAAGGAATGAACACTGGGTCGTCGTCGAGGGCGAAGCGCTGGTAACGATAGACGGCAGCCAGATGCCGCTAAGGCAAAACGAGTCCATCTATATAAAAAAAGAGCAGATCCACCGCCTAGAAAATACCGCAAACACCGATCTCATCATCATCGAAGTACAAACGGGCGAGTATCTTGGCGAGGATGATATCGTGCGCATCAGCGACGACTATGATAGAATGTAAACTTCGCGGATTTTAAACCGACTAGATACCTAGACGCTTTTTGCCTCGCGTAAAATTCGCCGATATTTGGAACGATTTTGGCATTTTATCTTTATTTGTCGTTTTAAATTTGACGGCTGGCAAAGGATTTGGAAAAATATTTGTCGACACGGATTTTATGTAAAACTACCGTTTTTAAAGTAAATTTTAGGGGCTATCCGCCGATTTTTTGCGTCGGCGGGCGAGCTTTTATTTACGGTTACTACTAAAATTTGGCTCCAACCCGCGCGATACGGCAACGACGCATCTGCCGCGCTTAACCGCTTTAGGCGGTCTGTGCCGGCGTCAATATGCTAGATTGAGCGCGTTTAGAAGCTTTGTATCAAATCTAGCAAATCGGCATTTGCTAGATTTTCGTAAAATTTGCCTTAGAACCGAGGCGCATAAAAATAATCTTTAAATAGCCAGTCGGACGTATTTAAATAAGGCGCTATTGCCTTAAATTTAGACCCGAGCATAAATGTCCGTAAATTTAAAAGGCTTAAAATAACCGCCTAAAATACGGTTTTTATTTGGCTCCATCAGCCGCAAATCGGCGTCTAAGATATGCCGCTGCTTAAGTAGTTTTTCGGCGTATTCGCGGCTTGCGATGTATTAAAGCAAATAGCCATAAATTTAGGCTAGGTAAAAAAGCGGCGTAGCCCTCAGCGAACCGTCTATAAAAGCAAACAAAATCCACAAACGATTGAATCTGCAGCAATCTAAATTTTGGTCTAATTTTGTAAATTTAAACTCGTTTTTTAAATCTTATTTTGTTTATTTTTCGTTCGATTAGATAGAAATTAATCAATCCAAACGCAACCGAACCGCCCGTCATGAAGACTAAATTTACGCCTCCCAGCCAAAACTTGCTTAGCCAAATAAAAAGAAAATGGCTGATAAAAATCGAGTATGAAAGCGAACCTGCGATATCGTTAAATTTAAGCTTAAATTTAAACCTCTCATGCGCTAAAACCAGAGCCGCGCCGACTAGATAGCCGGTTGCCGTCTCTACGCCAAAGGCGCTAAATTTGCACGAGTAAAAAAGATAGCCTGCCAGCGCCGCTACCGCCGCGTAAAAAACGGCGAGCTTGCCAAACTCTTTTTGATAGATCAAAAATCCCGTGTAAAACATAAAAAATACGCCGCAAACAAGTCTGTATCCGTAGATATCGGCATTTATAAAGCCCAAATTTGCCGCTGCATAAACGCCTAGCGAGCCGGTGGCTAGCGCGTAGCCCAGCCGTCTAAATTTGATCGCTAGCACGAGCAGGGCGTAGGCCTGAAGCTCGGCTCCTAGCGACCATGCGGGAGGTATGATGAAATTTAGCCCCACGGGCGCGTCTATGACGGAAACATCAAGCCAAAAAAAGTAGTTTAGTGGCGCGATAAGCGCATTTAGGAGCAAATTTTTTGCGTTAAAATGCGGCTGCAGATACGACGTCGCGTAAAAAAATAGCACAGTCAGCGCAAATGCAAAGAAAAATGCGGGATAAATGCGTAAAAATCTATCTTTTATAAAGTAGCTTATTTGTGCGTTTTTTGGTGCGATTTTGATAAAGACCTTTGATGTGACGAGTCCTGCTAGGATATAAAAAATCACGACGGCAAATACGCCTATGTTTTTGCCCGCCAGTCCTATACCAACGTGCGATAGTAGCACGAAATACGCTAAGATAAACCTAATATAACCAAACATTTTGTTCCTAGTTTTTGTTTTTTACGCCATTTTTCGGCTATGCCTAGCTGGATTTTTCGGCGCGATTTTTTCGCAAATTTCGCCGCTTTACTCTTTTGGGCCACCGCTAAAAACGGCGCCTTTTGCCGAGCTTTATTGTGCAAAGGCGATTGTCGTCTTTTTAGCCGCCTAGTTACGTAAAATTTACCGCCCGTATCTGCATTTTTGCCGAATATACATAAAATTTAAACGCCGAGCCTGCGCTTTTGCGTTTATTTGGGTTTTGATTTTACCGTAAATTTAAGTGTTTTATGCTTTTGTGCTGTATTTAAATTTTGAAGCAAATTTAAGTCGCGGCAAATTTAAAAATCTCCGCTTTCGCCAAATTTAACGCCAAGGCCTAAAATTTTACAAACGAGGTCTAAGATTTCTAAATTTACCTCGCTCGCGTATTCGTCGATAACCTTAAAAACTTCTTGCCTCACGTCTAAAATGCCGTCCGCATGAGCCTTTGCGTAGGTCTCCTCGGCGATTTTAGCTAGCGTAAAAGTATCGATATCCTTTTGTCTCATCGCTGTTTTTAGCGATTTTGACAGCTTCCATTTTAGATTTTCCATATTTTTTCCTTTTGCGTTTTGCGGCTAAATTTTACATCCACTCCAAAACCTGCGTGATGTCGCCGGCGACGAAGCATTTTAGCCCCTGCGCGTCAAGCGGCTTAGAGGGCACGATCGCGTTTTTAAATTTCTGCGTTTTGGCCTCTTTTAGGCGCTGATCGAGGTTAAATATCTCGCGAATCTCGCCGTTTAGGCTAAGCTCGCCCATAAATACGCTCTCTTTGCTGATCGGACGGTTTTTGAAGCTGGAGATGATCGCTGCGACTACGGCTAGATCGGCCGCCGTTTCGCCGATCTTGACGCCGCCGCTGACGTTAATGAAAACATCGTAGTGTCCTAGCGGGATCTCTAGTTTGCGCTCAAGCAACGCCAGTAGCATATCTAGGCGGTTTTTATCAAAACCCGTGGAGCTGCGCTTAGGATACGCGCTCTCGCACACGAGCGCCTGAATCTCGACGCTAAGCGCGCGCGAGCCCTCCATCGTGATAGTAATCGCCGAGCCGCTAGTGGCCTTGCCTCGCGTGAAAAATTTACCCGCGACGTCGTTGGCGCTGATTAGCCCGTTTTGGCTCATCTCGAAAATCCCAACCTCGCTAGTCGAGCCGAATCGGTTTTTAAAACCCCGTAGCATACGCAGCTCGCGGCTGGAGTCGCCCTCGAAATACAGCACTACGTCCACCATATGCTCCAAGATGCGCGGCCCCGCGATCGAGCCGTCTTTGGTGATATGCCCGATGATAAAGACGCAGATATTTCCGTTTTTGGCTAGACGCATTAGCTCGAATGTAATCTCGCGCACCTGCGACACCGAGCCCGGTGCGGAGGCGATTTTTTCGCTGTAAAGGGTCTGTATGGAGTCGATGACGAGGATTTTATACTCGTTTTTGCGCACTTCGGCGAGGATGTTTTCGAGTAAAATTTCCGTGAGTAGAAACAGCCCGTCTTTAACCGCGTCTAGGCGCTGAGCTCGCATTTTGATCTGGCTTGCGCTCTCTTCGCCGCTGACATACAGCGTTTTTTTGCCCTGGGCGGCGAAATTTGATGCGATTTTTAGCAGCAAGGTGCTTTTGCCGATGCCCGGGCTTCCGCCGATTAGCACCAGCGAGCCCTCCACGACGCCGCCGCCAAGGACTAGGTCTAGTTCGCTATTTTGCGTGCTGATGCGCGTGATTTTTTCTATTTCAACCTCGCTGATTTGCTTTGCTAGGCTTGGTTTTGCGGTGCTTTTTGATATCTCTTTTAGCGTTTCGATCTGCTGCGCGTTTAGTTCTAAAAAGCTATCCCAAGCCCCGCACTGAGGGCATTTGCCGACCCATTTGCTTTGCTGATTTCCGCAGGCTTGACACTCAAATACCGTTTTTACTTTCGCCATATTTTTCCTTTGCGCGATTATACTTTAAAATGTTTAAATTTTACTCTCGCCGCGCGGTTAAATTTCAAATCGAAACACGCAAGCGCGAAAAATCGGCGAATTTAACCAAAATCAACGAAATTTCAACTTTATCCAAATACAATCTGTCAAATTTAAATCCGAAACGGAGCGAAAATGAAACAAAATCTTAGCAGAAATCAGTTTTTAGTCATCTCGCTCACGCTTTTTGCGATGTTTTTCGGCGCGGGGAACTTCATCTTTCCGCCGAATTTGGGGCGAGAAGCTGGGCAGAATTTTTACGTCGCGATCATGTTTTTTTGCGCCACGGCGGTGCTTTTGCCGGTGCTTGGCGTAGCAGCCATCGCTAGAGCAAAAGGGCTTCAAAGCCTGGTGCGCCGTATAGACCCCGTGTTTGCGGTGCTTTTTACCGCGCTTTTATACCTTACGATCGGGCCGCTTTTTGCGATACCTCGCGCGGCAAATATGCCCTTTGATATCGCGGTTAAGCCTTTTATCGCGCACGAAAATTTGCAAATTTGGCTGTTTTTTTACTCGGCGGCGTATTTTGCGTTAAATTATTACGTCTGCCTAAATCCGTCAAAACTAGTCGATCTACTCGGCAAATACCTCACTCCGCTGCTTTTGGCGCTGATTTTGTTACTTTTTGGGGCGGGGTTTTTCTTCCCGATAGGCGAGTTTGCCGCTCCTAGCGGAGAGTATGCGCAACACGCCGCAGCCAAGGGCTTTGTCGAGGGCTATCAGACGATGGATGCGCTAGCGTCGCTTGCCTTTGGCATTATCGTGATAAACGCCATCAGAACCGTGGGCGTAAAAGACGAGCGTCATCTCGTCTCCTCGACGATAAAGGCAGGCATGACGGCGGGCGTGATTTTGATGGCGATTTACCTTATGCTAGGCTACCTCGGCGCTACGTCGGCGGAGCTTTTTAAAGACGCGCCGCAGATAAACGGAGCCGAGCTGCTATCGCGCATTAGTGGCTATTATTTCGGTAAAGCGGGCGTTTTGGTGCTAGGTTCGGCATTTTTTCTAGCTTGCATCACGACGACGCTGGGGCTCATCAGCTCTGCTAGCGAGTACTTTGAGGAGCTAACGGACGGGCGCGTCAAATATAAAATTTGGGTTGCGGCGTGGTGTTTGATCGGCTTTGGCGTGGCAAATTTCGGCCTTACGACCATCATCAAGGGCTCAATTCCCGTACTAGTAGCCATCTATCCGGTCGCTATTATGCTTATCATCCTCTCGCTTATCAATCCGCTAATAGACTCCAGCAAGCTGGTTTACCGCAGCTGCGTTTACGTCTGCGTGGTAGTAGGAACCATAAACGGCCTTGATATCGCTGGCGTTTCCGTGCCGCTAGTGACGGATCTTGTTAAAAAAATGCCGTTTTACGACTCTATGCTAGGCTGGATAGTGCCTAGCGCGGTAGCGTTTGCGGCGACGTATATCCTTCATCTCGTGCTTGAAAAGAGAGAAAATACTTTTTAACTACTAGCAGCAAGGCGCCAAATTCGCATAAACGGCGCCTTGCGTTAAATTTACCAGGCCAAAAATTTAAAATCTCGGCTAAATTTTCGCAAAAAATTTAAAAAAGGAAACTATATGAGCAAACAAGACGAGGCGCTAGCGTTAGCGCGGGATTTTGAGCGAGAGGGCTTTGGCGCATCTGATTTATACGAGCGGTTTTGGCGGCTAAAGGGCGACGAGGCGGCGTATTTTATGCTAGCTGATAGCTTACTGCGCGGGCGGCGAGAGAGCGGCGCGCTACTAGATGACGCTATGAGCTACGTTAGCAAAGAGGATTTTAGGGCTTTGGTCTCTACGGCGATGGAGATTTTGCGCGAGGAGGGCGGAGCTAAAAACGAGGCGCAAAGAGATAAAAAACAAGCAAACAAAAATAGCGCGCGACAAATAAACGCCCGGGGAGTAATCGCCGTAGCAAGCCTCGAGTTTGCGCCGCTTTTGCACCCATATCTGGAGGAGATTTTTAGCTTGCGACCAAACGACGGGACATACTATGAGTGCTATCCGTGGCACGAGCTAGACTACGAGAGCTCGCAGATCTGGCGCGAGAGGCTAGCTAGCGCGCAAACTAGCAGGGGCGATAAACAAAGGCTTTTTGAGTGCCTGCTGCAAACAAGACAGCCGCGAAATATAAAATTTGCCTGCGAGACTGCGGCGGCGGAGAAGTTTTTGAAGCATAAAGGCAGCCTTAGCGAGCATCTGGGCTACTATTTGGAGGACGTAGGCTTTACGCTTGAGAGGGTTAAATTTACGGGAGGCGCAAACGGTGCGGAGCTGGCGGATGAAAATTTAAGCCAAGCGCAAGGCGTCATAAATGACGTCAAATTTAACGCTAGCAAGCTAAATTCGCAAGCGGAAGAAAATTTAAACTACCCCAAATCCGGCAAAAACGCGCCGCGCGAAGAAAGCCGAGTCCAAAAAGCGAAAGCTAGCGATGAAATGAGTATCGGCGGCGAAGCGTTTAGGCTAAAAAGATACTGCGGCGAGCGCGCGTATCACGTCGCGTTTAGGCAGGGGTATTTTAGCGAGCCGTTTGCCGCTCATCAAGCTAAAAATCACCCGACTTGGGGACTATGGGCTGAGGAAGCGCAAAAAGGCGAAAGCAAGGAAGCCGCGGAAGCAAAGTTGGGCGAGACGAAGTATAAAATCGGCGGAGTTTTAGACGAGCCTTGTGCGGACGATGAAAATCCGCTCTTTCATCTCATCACGCTTGATCCGGTGCCTCGCGAGCTGCCGGTGCGCTCGCTGCCTAGCCTAATCCTAGCCGCGCACGTTAGAGAGATAAGCGAGGGCGAGACGGCGTTTTACGAACACGACCGGCTGGGCAAGCCAAAGCGTATCGGCGAGAAGTCGCAGGTAGAGTACGTAGACGACGAGCCGGCGCGGCAGGATCTAGTGCGTCTGCGCGTAGTGCCTAAGCGCTGGCACAAGCAGGACTGGGCGCTATCAAACGGCAGGCAAAATCTATCTCGCATAGGCGGCGAGCCGTCGTGGATACAGGGCGCGCAGGTGCCGACGTGTCCGATATGCGGCGAGAAAATGGAGTTTTTGATGCAGCTAGATAGCGGGCTTCCTAGCGGCGAGGATGAGGAGCTACTTTTTGGTAGCGGCGGGATACTTTACGTATTTTGGTGTGAGAAGTCGCGGGTTAGCGCGTTTTTTATGCAGTGCACGTGAGGCGGTTAGATCGCGCGTTTACGGAGCTAAATTTAGAACTAACTTATGCGGCTTGGCTCATGAGGGCATTAAAATTTAACTACGCCGCCAAGCCTTTTGGCATAGCGTAAATTTGCCTAAATTTAAGGCTAAAAGCAGTCTAAATTTATGCGGCCAGCTAAAAGCAAAAGCTGCTCTAGCGCACCCCGGCAAAGCCGTTTTTAGATAAATTTAAATAAAAAGGATAACGATGAACTTACATTTAACTAAGATAGAGCCTTTTTGCGCTACCGATACGCAAAAAGAGCTTTTAAAGAAGATAAAAAAGATACAAAAATTTCGTATTAGACGATTTAGCGATAGTTATTTGCTAGAGGGCCTGCTGTTTAGCTTTTACGTCGAGGAGAAATTTGAGCCCGTAATGCTTTACTACGATGAGATAATTAGTCTGCATTTTGACGAAAGCTTTCCTTTGTGGGATGATTTTTGGGATTTTTTGTCTATTTTTTATATCAATCCGCTATGTACGCAAGCGCAAAAAGAGGCGATTTTCGCGCGCTACGAAGAGGTCTCGCGCCATAAGGTATCAGCCGAGCTTGCGGATATGCAGTTTCTTTTTACCGACTTTTTTAAAAATATCCTTTCTTTAAAAGCGGTCAAAGAGCGCGAAAAAACCTTGCAAAGAGCGCTAAAAGATAACGACTTGCAGCTTGAGTTTGCTATGCGTATGAGCCTGGTGCTATACCCCACGCGAGTAATCATCGTAAATAACGGCGAAAACAAAGCCCTAGAGGAGCAAATGCAAGCTACGGTAGACGAGCAGACCGCGGTTCTGCGCTCGGGTAAATTTGCAAAATACATATAAAAACGAAGCAGTAAAAACTAAAATCAAATTTGATCCGCGCGCTGCGCTTTTGGCTACCGTGCCGACCGTAATTTAAATTTATAAAAGGAAATAAAATGAATACAAGAGAGAATATAAGCGAGCTAAACGAAAATCTACGACCTTTTCCCGAAGCGCAAGACGTTTTCGCAAAAGAACAACCCTGGCTCAAAAATCATTTTCTGCCCCTGATGCGTATCGATTTAGCCGAAATCAATCCCGATTGGGCAGGACAAAAGGTATATATGATCTGTCCTTTTGAACCTTATGATGGCTATATCGGCAATAATACCACTGAGTATCACAACGAATATACCGCGCCTAACTGGTTAGCTTTCCGCCTGACCAACGATAATAAGTTCGAGTTCCTCGGTAAGGAAGGATATTTTTGGCGAACTGCTATTCACTATTGGGATTTTAACTCTGAAATGGAAAAAGAATTTCAAAAAATGCAGCAATTCTATGAGAAATATAAAGCAAATTTTGAAAAATACGGTGCTTTGGTGGATTTACATAATCCCGAACGTAAAGGTAAGCCAAATAAGAAAAACTATTTAGAAAGATTGGGAGGAGAGATAGAGTACGGCAACTGGAGTTCCAGCATTGAAAGAAAGGAATATCCAAAGGCTTTTGAAATGAAAATACAATATGGAAAGGATGATGAAGAGGTAGTGTTTGACATTTTATACAAAGGAAACCCTTTTTATCTTATCTCAGAGGCAACAGCTTTCCATTGGGTAGGGGCTGGAGGCTATATCATTATGTTGTATGAGCCTATAAGCCGTATCGTGCTATATACTTTTGATTATTCGTAATGAGCTTATTTATGGCGGATTTATCGCCCCGCCAAAATATCGCGACTTGCGCGGCGAGGCTTTGCTTGACGGCAAAAAATCGTCGCCTGCTTTATTTTACGAGCGACTTAAACCCTGCTCTGGATTATTGCGCTGGGGTTTGTTTGCGGCGAATTTTACTACGAAATAGCCGGGGCGTTAGAGTTTTTACATTTGCGAGATTTGTCTAAAATAGGGCAAAATCTATAACGGCAAAATTTGCGCTTAGCTCGCGCGGTAGCAGAGCGAATTTGCAAAAAGCATAAATCTTTTGTAAAAGAGCGCGTAAATTTAGCTCTCGCGCCTAAGCGCCGATGTAAATTCGGACGTCTGGAATCAAATTTAACTCTTTAAAATGCTAAATAGGGTCTTTGAGATACGCTAAATAAACTCGGCAGAAAATTTACGCTACGGCTGATTTTAGCAAGACTTTACGGCGATACGGCGCACGCTAAATTTTCACGTAACGTTAAAATCAGCTTTAAATTTATACGGTTTTGGGCTGCTAGGAGTCGGCGCCGGGTTAAATTTAACCGCCGTAAACCACTATAAAAGCTTTTGTTTGATTTAGCGTTTTTACTTAAATTTACGCGCTTATTTTGAGCGGGCTTACGGCTCGGTTAAATTTACTTATACGTACTCTTTTTCGCGCTTTAGGTCGGTGATTAGCAGAGGATCGTCCTTGCGCATCATTTTTATGAGCCGTTCTACGCGCTGCGTAGTCGGATCCTCGCGTAGCCAGTCCAGCTCGCGCTGCGTGATACCCACCATCTGGAGAAACTCTACTCTGCCGTTTGGCGTGTCTATGCCGCCAAGCACCGGATCGGGCGCAAAGGCTACGCCTACTAGCTTGGTATCCGTGTTAAGGCGTATCGGCGAATTTGCCGGCATGAAATGATATGCCTCGAACCATTTTTTGCTTGTGTGGACGTATTTAGCGAGGTTTTGCATGACGGATATAACCCAAAAAGGCTCGTTTGGGGCTACATTGCCGTCGCCAAGATCCGAGTCCGGATCGTCCGCAAACGGTGCGACGCGCATGCTAAACTCAAATCCCCATCCGCTAAATTCTTCCTGCGCGCTTTGCGGATCGTAGTAAAGCTCGCTCATACCAAAGCTCACGATATGGCGATGAAACGCGTTATCCTCGCAGTCAAAGATACTAACGCCTGCTAAATAATCATCGCCGCCCAGACTCGCATGTAGCTGCGACGGATAGTGGCGCTCGTTTGCGGGGTCGTAGATTTTTTCCAGCGCATCGTTTATAGCGTCCCAGCCCGGCGCGTCGTCCTCGCTAAATTTGGCCTCGTACTCTTGCGTCGTCATTTTTATTTCCTTTTTAGTAAATTGCATTAAGCGCGGGCATTATATATAAATTTCGTAAATTCGGGGGGGGGGGGTAAATAAATGCAAAATAAACAGGCTACAAATGCAAGCGAATAAAATATAAAATTTACGCCTTCGATTTAGGCGTAAATTTCATCCACGATAGTATCTACGAAATCATGAGGGTCAAATTTGACTAGATCGCTCATCGTCTCGCCGGTGCCGATGTAGAGTATCGGCAGCTCCAGCTCGCGCGCGACGCCAAAAAGCGCTCCGCCCTTTGGCGTGCCGTCAAGCTTTGTGATGATGACGCCGTCAAGGCTCACGATGTCGTTAAAGGCCTTTGCCTGCGCTAGACCGGCGTTGCCCTGAGTGCCGTCGAGGATGAGGATCTTGCGGTGCGGCGCACCTGCGTAGGCTCTGTCTGCGATGCGCATGATCTTGCTTAGCTCGTTAGCTAAATTCGTTTGATTTTGCAGGCGACCGGCAGTATCTAGGATGACGTTGTCTAGGTTTTTAGCCACGGCCGAGCTTATCGCGTCAAAGGCGACCGCAGACGGATCGTGGCCTTGTTGCGTAGCGACGATAGGCACGCCCGTTCGCTGCGCCCACTGACGTAGCTGCTCGATGGCTCCTGCTCTAAACGTATCGCAAGCGCCCAAAATCACGCTTTTGCCTTCATTTTTATATAAATTCGCAAGCTTTGCGATAGTGGTCGTCTTGCCTGCGCCGTTTACGCCCAAGATGAGCTCCACGAAAGGCTTCGCGCTTTTTACTTCGCGCTCATTTTCGTATATGAAGTAGGTATTTAAAAGCCGCTTTAGGTCGTCTTTTTTGACCTCGTTTTGCGGCGGCAGATAGTAGAGGACCTCTTCGATGATCTCGTATGCGATGTCGGCTTCTAGCAAGATCTCTTCTAAAATTTCCTTTGAGATTTTTTTATCGGCGGGCTTTGACGAGCGTATCGCCGTTAGCGTCTTATCAAGCCCCTTTTTTAAAAAACCAAACATCAGTCGATCACCTTATTTATATCGCTTTCTAGCATCTCTTCGGGCACGAGACCGACGTAGTGCGTAGCGTATTCGCCGTTTGGTTTATAAAGCACTATGTAGGGGATGCCTACCACGCCGCCAAGGGCTTTGGCGAAGCGAGAATTACCCTCGCCGTAAGCGACGTCGAAATTTATCTTATATTTTTTCATAAACGCGTCTATTTCATCTTTTGATTTATCTTCCATTAGTACGCTTACGATTTTTAGCTTACCTTTAAATTTATCGTTCAGATTATTTAGATGCGGTATTTCGGCCTTGCACGGCGGACACCAAGTGGCGAAAAAATTAAACAAAATCGCCTCGTCGTTGCCTTCGACTTTAAAGCCTTTGTCGAATTTTTGCAGAGTCATCTTGCTCTCGTCCATTAGCGTTAGATCAAAAGGCGCTTCTAGGCTTGCGCTTTGACTCGGAACGGAAACGCTCTGGCTTGCTTCGCTCGTCTTAGTCTGGCTTGCTTCGCTTTTGTTTTCATCGCCGCAACCGCCTAAAAATAGAGCTAAAAATGGTATAATCAGAAGAGTTTTTTTCATATTTTTCCTATTTTGAAATTTGGAAGAAATTATACATAAAATTTATGAAACGAGCGTTAAATTTGACAAAAGAAGATTTTAGGCGAGACGCCAAACGGATTTTAAAAAAAGAGGTTAAAATTTCGGCGCGAGCGAAACACTATAAGATGTTTAAGCCGCTTTTAAATTTGCTAACCGAGCTTAAAGCCAAACGGATTTTGATTTTTAACCCCCTTTCTTATGAGCCGAATTTTTATATTTTGAAACGCGTGCTAGCCAAAAAGTATGAAATTTTCGCTCCGTTTATGCTTGGTATTAGTTTAGAAATGGTAAAATCCAGGCTACCGCTTGTATCTCGGACGAAATTGGGCGTAAAAGAGCCGCTAAGCACCAAGGTATTTAAAAAGCGTATAGACGTAGCCGTAGTTCCGGCTCTCGGGGTGGACGGAAATATGGCGCGAATAGGACACGGTAAAGGTTTTTATGATAGATTTTTTGCAAATTTGCCCTACCGACCTACCTTGATATTCGTTGAAATTTTAGACAATTTTACAAATGAAATCATATCCGAAGATCACGACGCTACTTGTGATTTTTACCTGACCCCGAGCAAAATTTACGTAAAAAGAGGAATCTATGATAGAAATTTTAATCGGCTTAGGAACAGGTGCGGCGGGCGCTGGCGTAGGCTATCTCATCGCTAAAAAAATCAACGACGCAAACTATAATATATTTTTAGAGCAGGCAAAAGCAAAGGCTAAAGCGATAGAATTTGAAGCCGAACGTACGCTAAAAGACGCTAAAATCCAAGTCCAAGAGGCTGAATTTGAAGCTAAGAAAAAATACGACGACAAAACCGTAAAACTACAAAAAGAGTACACACAGAAATTTGAAGAAATCAGTAAAAAAGAGCAAATTTTACTAAACGAGCAAGAAATTTTAAACGAAAGCAGGGCCGAGCTAGAAAAATCTCGAAACGAAGCAAAGAGCATGTACGAGGAAGGACTTGGGCTAAAAGCAAGCTATCAAGCCAAACTGCAAGAGGCACTAAAAGTACTCGAACACGCCGCAGGCCTAACGCAAGAAGAGGCGCGCGAAGAGGTGCTAAAAAAAGTAGAGGAAAAAAGCCGCGCCGAGATCGCTCACATCGTGCGAAAACACGAAGAGGAGGCCAAACGCGAGGCTAAAAAACGCGTGAATTACATCCTGGCGCAGGCTACGTCGAGGTTTGCGGGAGAGTTTGCCGCCGAGCGCCTGATAAACGTCGTGGATATCAAAAACGATGAGCTAAAAGGCCGCATAATCGGCAAAGAGGGGCGCAATATCAAAACTCTAGAAATGGTGCTTGGCGTAGATATCATCATCGACGATATGCCTCACGCTATCACGTTAAGCAGCTTTAATCTTTACCGAAGAGCGATCGCTACGCGCGTGATAGAGCTTTTGGTGCAAGACGGCCGCATACAGCCTGCCAGGATAGAAGATCTACACAAAAAAGTATGCGAAGAATTTGAAGCCTCGATACTAGAGGAGGGCGAAAATATCGTCATTGACCTAGGCCTTAGCAAAATCCATCCCGAGATAATGAAACTAATCGGAAAGCTAAAATTTAGAGCCAGCTACGGACAAAACGCCCTAGCGCACAGCCTCGAGGTAGCTCATCTTGCCGGCATCATCGCAGCCGAAACGGGCGGAGACGAAAAGCTAGCCAAAAGAGCAGGCTTGCTACACGATATCGGCAAGGCCTTGACGCATGAATTTGAGGGTAGCCATGTCGATCTGGGCGCTGAAATTTGCAAACGCTACAAAGAACATCCCGTCGTCATAAACGCCATCTACGCCCACCACGGACACGAGGAGGCAACTAGCGTAGAAAGCGCCGCCGTTTGCGCTGCGGACGCTCTGAGCGCGGCTCGCCCGGGAGCGCGTAGAGAGGTACTTGAGAGCTTCCTAAAACGCGTCGAAGAGATAGAAAACATCGCAAAAAGCAAAGAAGGCATCAAGCAGGCATACGCGATAAACGCCGGTCGCGAGATCCGCGTCATCGCAAACGCCAAGCTCATAAACGACGACGAAGCGGTGCTTGTTGCTAAAGAGATCGCCGCAGAGATCGAGAGCAAGGTGCAGTATCCGGGTGAGATCAAAGTAAACGTGATCCGCGAAACTAGAGCCGTAGAAATGGCGAAATAGGTCAAATTTAGGTAAAAGATGAAAAAAATTTTATTAGCGATTTTTTGCGTTTTAGCACTCGGCGCCAACGACGAACTCGTGCTAAACGCGTCAAATTCTTTTACAAAAACGATGCGTAAAAACCCCGATGCGCCGGTTAAGGCTCTGCTTCAAAACGCAAAAGCGGTCGTTATCTTTCCGAGCATTACTAAAGTCGGCTTCGTGCTGGGCGGTATGCACGGCAAAGGCGTGATGCTCGTGGGAAACCCGTATGCGCCCAGCGAAATGATGGTCGTGGATATTAGCGGCGGTAGCATCGGATTGCAGCTAGGTTACGAAAATAGCGCGCTCGTGCTTTTTATCCTAAAAGATAGCCTCGTAGCCGACATAAAAGACGCCAAAATCACGATAAACGCCGACGCATCGTTTGCGTTTGCCGATACGGGTAAATTTTACGGAAAAGTGAGCGATTTTAGTTTTACGAGCGACATTTACGCCTACACTGACAACGATGGGTTTTTCGCGGGAGCGAGCTTTGGCGGAGCGGTACTTGCTAAAACCGGAGATACGCCGCCAAAGACCGATAGCTACGGATACAACGCGCTAATGGGCGCTATCTCAAAATATTAAAGGCCAAATTTGCAAGAGATGCTAACCTCGCTATCGACCTATGGGTACGTGATAGTGTTTTTATATTCGCTCGGAGGCGGCATGGTCGCTATCATCGCAGCCGGCGTGCTAGCTCATCTTGGCAAGATGGACATAGCCGTAAGTATCGTGCTGGCCGCCGCCGCCAACGCTATTGGCGATACGCTGCTTTTTTACGTCAGCAGATATAACCGCGCGGCCGTGATGCCGTATCTAGCAAAACATAAACGTAAGCTTGCCTTTTCTCAAATTTTGTTTAAAAAACACGGAAATAAAATCATATTTTTTAAAAAATTTATCTACGGACTAAAGACTCTAGTGCCTCTTGCTATCGGGCTTACGAAGTATTCATTTGCTAAATTTAGCGTCATAAACATTGTTAGCGCCGTAGTTTGGGCGGTCTTGCTAGGGCTTGGCAGCTTTTATGCCGGAGAGGCGTTTGAGCGAGCGGGAAATTTTCTAGGAGAAAACGGCTGGTTGATGCCTGTCGGGATGCTTTCTTTGCTAGCTGCCGTATGGATATATCTAAAAAAAGCGACTACTAAAAAAAGGAGACAAGGATGAAAAAGCTACTGATTTCATTGGTAATTTTGGCTGCCGTGGTTTTTGGCGGGCTAAAATTTAACGCAAATAAGGTGGAGGAGAAGTATAACGAGGCTTTAAGTCTAATCAAAACAAACGGAATAGACGTCAAAAATAGCGTATTTGAAAGCGGATTGCTAAAATCTCACGCAAACTACGAAGTGATTTTTTCTAAAAAACACATAAACGAGCTTATGGCGCTTGGCGAAGAGTACGGTGTGCCTGAGGATATAGCGATAAAAATCGACATGAATATTTCACACGGTTTTGCCGGCTTGCTAGGTAAATTTGACGTCGTCGGGGACGCGGAGTTTTTAAGCGAGCCGTATAAAAAATTTATGATAGAGGCATTTGACTCCGTAAAGCCTATTAAATTTCACTCTAGCGGCATCTCGGGCGGAGATAAAAAAATCGTATTTGAGCTAGCCGGAGTACAAAAAGAGTTGGACGGCAATAAGGTAAATTTGGCAAAATCGTTTTTGATTTTTGATATAAACGGCGAGAAAAAAATCGCGGGAGTCTCTTTTGTAAACGATTTTGTCGATTTTGCCGGTAAAGAAGGCGTTGCTATGAGGATAAAAAATATCGGCTACGACGTGAAGTACGAAATGCCGATCGAGCCGAAAATGATCTCAAAAGCGCTTGTAAATAGCAATTATAAATTTGAACTTGGCGGCATAGACGTGAGCTCGGGCACGGAGACGCTACAGATCGGAAAGATAACGAGCGACTCTAAACTAACTGTGCTAAGCGATACTCTAACACAGGACGATACGAGCACGATAGAAAAGATAAAATATGCAAAATATGAATTTAAAGATTTTCTAATTAAGTCTAAGTTTTCAAATTTAGATAAAGGCGCGATCGAGGATATTATGAATGCTAAAGGGGAGCCTGAAGCCCAGCTTGCGGCTATAACGCAGGCACTGGATAAATTTATAAAAAGAGCGCCAAAGATAACGTTTGAGAATCTAAATTTTAAAAATGCTGCCGGCAAGAGCTACGTCTCAAATTTTGAATTTTCTATTGATGCGGACGGCATAGATAGCCAAAATCTGCTTGATAATATCCCGACTGCTATAAATTTTAGCGGTAAAATCGAGCTTGATACGACGCCTGGAGAGTTTATATTTGGCAGCGGCGAGGAAAAAGAGGGAATAAACGCAATGCTCGTAAACGGCGGACTGTTTAAAGAAAATGGCGGCAAATACGTAACTATTTTTAAATACAATAAAAGAACGCAAGATTTGATCTTTAACGAAAATTTATCTTTAAAATCTCTTTTTCAATAAAATTTAGCATGCTTAGACAAATTTTTATGTTTGTTTAAGCATGTTTTCTATATACTTCAATTTCCGCTTCACAGGAAGCAAGTTTTTTAAATTAACACTGTTAAACTAATTAGTCAATCTTTGAAATCTAAACAAG